>JAGHCE010000214.1 GCA_021160625.1 Planctomycetota bacterium
CCGGTGCTGTGGGCGATGGGCCGGGCTCAGGCATTCGCGACTTGCCCGGCTGCGGTGTCGTGCAGGAGACCCCCAGCAGCAAGGCCGCGAGTGCAACGGCCGAAAAACCAGCAATAGACCAGCGGCTAGGAGAGGACATCTCTTTTTCGACTCCCAAACAGAGACCGCCTGAAATAACCACCCCCGGCAACGGCAGCGTCCTCGACGACGGCTTGCGACCGTTGCGACGCGCTTGTTCGTGTCTTCCGGGTGCTTCCATACTAATGACAAGGCCCCCATGATGTCAAAGGTATTGAAAGAATGCGCGCAAATGGTACAATGCCGTTTCACCGTTCGTGAAACCGGGCGCTTTGCTCAAGACGAGGAAGTCCTTCAGGAGAGGCATATGACTCAGGGTACCCAAACCGACTACGGGGAGATTCTTCTTGGGAAGGATCTGGCGGTTCAGGATGTGGTGTCGTTGAGGCGGAGGGTCTCGTCCTCGAACGAGGAGAAGGCGGCTTTCAAGGAGTTCTGCAGGAGTATCGAGACCGAAACCGATCCTGCGTATAAGCTGGCGCAGGCCGTCGGCCTGTGGATCAGCGGAGCGTGGAAGGATGCCCGCGTGGCGGCCTTAGACGCCGGGGGCGGCGTGGTGGCGGGGTACATAGCGGGGCGGTGTTGTCTTGCGCTGGGGGAGTTGTCGGCCGCAGCGGACGCCTTCCGTGAGATTGCCCCCAAGGCCGCCAGCGGCGAGGTTTACGCACTTCTTTCCCGGGCACTGAGGCGTTCGCACGATTACAGCGGTGCCGCCGCAGCCGTCAAGGAGGGGCTCAAGTTATTCCCAAAGAACGCGCAGATTCTGGCCGAGGCGGGTATCTTAGACGACATCAGCGGGGACAGCCAAAAGGCCGAAGAGCGCTACCGCGAGGCTTTGGAAATTGAGCCTGACTGCGTGGATGCTCTTTTCAGGCTGGGCTTTCTGTGTGACCTGCACGGCGATAATGACGCTGCAGTCGATTTCTACCAGAGCGCGGTGCAGGCAAAACCTGTTCACACCCGCGCGCTCACCAACTTAGGCCTGCTCTACGAAGAGCTCGGCCGCCAGAAGGAAGCTGTGGGGTGCTTTGCGCTTGTGGCTCGCAGCCACCCGACGGATCGGCGTGCCGGTCTTTACCTCAAGGACGGCCGGGCCAGTCAGGATATGTACTTCGACGAGGACCTGCAAAAGCGCCGAGAGCGCCGCAACAAGATACTCGAGACTGCGATTACCGACTTTGAGCTCTCCGTGCGCAGCAGAAACTGTCTCGAAAAGATGAACGTCACCACCCTCGGCGACCTCACCCGCATCAGTGAACAGGAACTGTTGCTGTTCAAGAACTTCGGCGAAACGTCCCTGACCGAGATCAAGCAGATGATGGCCACAAAGAACCTCTGCCTCGGCCAGGCCCTCGAAGAAGGCGGCAAGAAGCCGGGCGCCGAGATTCGGCCCGCGTCCAGGAAGATCGACGACAAGTCGAGGTTGCTGGAAAAACCAGTGGATGAACTGGGCCTGTCGATACGCAGCCAGCACTGTATGCAGACTCTGGGCATAGAGACAATCGGCGACCTCGTCTCGAAGAGCGAGAAGGTGCTGCTGGAAGCCAAGAACTTCGGCGCGACGTCGCTCTACGACATCAGAAAGAAACTTGCGGCCCGGGGACTGAGCCTGAAGGAATAAGAATCTCTGAAAAAATGCTGTGCGAGCCGCGTTTCTGGCAAAGGGGCCTCCTGGATTGCTTGATCATATTGCCGGTCAACTCGTTCGAAAGGACATTACCGAGGTCGTCGTGAGGGCCGGCGGCATCGGCTATCGCCTTTCGATTCCCGTGAGCACGTACGAGAAGCTCCCCTCGGAAGGGGATGTGTTGCTTTATTCGCACCTGGCGGTGCGGGAAAAGGACGTACGGCTCTATGGGTTTGCAAGCGAAGGCGAGCGCGTCCTCTTTCGCGTGTTGCTGGGGGCAAGAGGCATCGGGCCGGCCGGCGCCCTGGCGATAATGAGCGGTTCGTCGCCCGAGGAATTCGCGCGCGCGGTGGTCGAGGAGGACTACGAAGCCCTCAGCCGCATCCGGGGCGTTGGCAAGAAGACGGCCCGCCGCATCGTGGCCGAGATAAAGGAAGATATAATCGCCTTCAAGGAGCGTTTCCTTGCGGGCGCGCCTTCGGCGGATACGGCGATGCGGGATGCGGTAATGGCGCTTGTAAGCCTCGGCCTTCCCAGAAACATTGCGCGCAAACGTGTCGAAAGGGCCCGCAAGGAACACGCCGGGGCCGACGTCGAGACGTTGGTGCGCCTGGTGCTTAGCGAGTCGGTCGGCTGAGTCTGCCTGGAAGAGGTGAAACGGTGTCCGATGAAAGGATAGCCGCGCCGACGGCAACGACGCGTGAGATTGCGATCGAGAAGTCGCTTCGGCCACAGTCGTTTGGCGAGTTCGTCGGGCAGGCGAGCGTAATCGACAACCTCAAGGTATACGTACAGGCGGCGCTCGGGCGCGGAGAGCCGCTTGACCATATTCTCTTTTCCGGTCCTCCCGGCCTCGGGAAGACGACCCTGGCGGGCATAGTCGCCAACGAACTCGATGCCCGGATTC
>JAGHCE010000167.1 GCA_021160625.1 Planctomycetota bacterium
GACCTCCGGAAGACGTACCGGGTGGGCGAGGTCACGGTCGAGGCGCTGAGAGGCATCAACCTCGAGGTGCTTGAGGGGCGTTTCGTTGTGATTCTCGGCCCATCGGGGTCGGGCAAGAGTACGCTGCTCAACATCATCGGCGGCATCGACACGCCCACGGCGGGCCGGGTGTTCTTCCGAGGAGAAGACCTGTCGGGCTACAGCGAGCGCCTGCTCACCAGGTACCGGCGCAATCACGTCGGCTTCGTATTCCAGTTCTACAACCTCATCGCGAGCCTGACCGCCGAGGAAAACGTCGAGATGGCCACCGAGATCAGCGACGAGCCGATGGGGGCGGCCGAGTCATTGGCGCTGGTGGGCCTCGGGGGAAGGCGGACCCATTTCCCGTCGCAGCTTTCCGGCGGCGAGCAGCAGCGCGTCGCCATCGCCCGTGCGCTGGCCAAGCGCCCGGACGTGCTGCTGTGCGACGAACCGACGGGGGCACTCGACTATCCGACCGGCAAGGTCGTGCTCGAGGCGCTCCGGCAGGTCAACCGCGAGACCAAAACGACGGTCATCACCATCACGCATAACGTGGCGATCGGCCGGATGGCCGACTGTGTCGTGCGGCTCATCGACGGGGGTGTGCGCGAGATGAGGGAAAACCCCGCACCCGTCTCGCCGGAGGAACTGGAGTGGTAATGAAGGTCCTGGACCGCAAGCTGCTGCGCAACCTCCGGGGCCACTGGGGGCAGGCCGTCGCGGTTATGATGGTCATTCTCTGCGGCGTGGCAAGCTTAGTCTGCGTGCTGTCGGCCTATCGGAGCCTGAAGCTGACACGGGATGTGTACTACGATGCGTACCGTCTCGCGGACTTCTGGGTGCCGCTGGAGAAGGCGCCTTCGCGCGTCGTGCGCGAGGCCGCGGCGCTGCCGGGCGTAACGGCGGCCCAGGGCCGCATTGTCAAGGACGTGAACCTGGACGTGCCGGGAAATACCAGGCCGTGCACGGGCCGCGTCATTTCGATGCCGCCGACGAGCACCACCGCGATAAACGACATTCACCTCCTGAGCGGGCGTTACTTTTCCCCGGGTGTGTCGAACGAGGTCATCGTGAGCGACAGGTTCGCGCGGGAAAACGACCTTGCCTTGGGCGGGGTCGTCTGGGCCACGATGAACGACAGGAAGCAGCCGCTTCGCATCATCGGCACGGCTCTTAGCCCCGAGTACGTGTATATGATCCGGAGCGCGCGCGAGTTTCTGCCTGCCCCGGACCGCTTCGCGATCCTGTGGGTGGGGAAGGATTTCGCCGAGATGGCCCTCGGGATGCGGGGAGCGTGCAACGAGATCGTGGGTTTCCTGGAGCCTCGTGCCGACGTCGACGCCGTCCTGGAACGCCTCGAGGATGCCCTCAAGCCCTATGGAGCGCTGAGCGCCATCCGCCGTTATGACCAGGTGAGTAACCGCTACCTCAGTGACGAGATCAAGGGCCTGGGCGTTTCGGCCAGGATCACGCCGACGATTTTCCTGGGCATCGCGGCGATGATCCTGATGGTGATGCTCGACCGGGTCGTGCAGCGTGAGCGCACGGCTGTCGGCGTGCTGAAGGCGTACGGCTACTCGAACGCGGCGATCGGCGGGCATTATGTGAAGTATGCCCTTGTGCTGTCGCTTACCGGGGCGCTTGGGGGGGTTCTTGTCGGGCAATGGCTGGGGCACGCTCTTATGGGGATGTACGTGGAGTTTTTCGAGTTTCCGCTGCTTGAGCACAGGTTCTATCCGGACATTCTGGCAATGTCGCTGGGAATAAGCGCGTTCGCCGGGGTGCTGGGGGCCTCCTGGGCGGTGGCCGCCGTTGTGCGGATCGACCCGGCGCAGGCGATGCGCCAGGCGATGCCGAGGACAGGACACAGGCTCTTGCTGGAACGAGTCGGTTTTCTCTGGCGCAACTTGGGCTTTGTCTCCAAGATGATCCTGCGCGACGTCTTTCGTTACAAGGGGCGTTCGGGCGTTGCTGTCTTCGGGGTGATGTGCTCGGTGGCGATTCTCTTGCTGGGCAGCTCCACGGGGGACAGTGTGGACAAGCTGATGAGCCACGAGTTCAACACGCTCCAGAAACAGGACGTGCGCGTGGCGTTTTACACCGAGCTGGGAGAAGGCGCGTACTTCGACGCAAGGCGGTTTCCGTATGTGCGCGCCGCCGAGCCCGTTCTGCAGTATCCCTTCACCCTCAGGGCCGGCTGGCGGGAAAAGGACGTCGTGGTCACGGGCGTGCGGCCCGGCGACCGAATGACGGGCCTGGAGACGGTTGAGGGGCGCCTGGTGGACGTGGGCGAGGGCGGCCTTGTGCTTACCAGGTACATTGCGGATGTCCTTCACCTTGGCCCCGGTGATACGCTCGTTATGAAGCCGCTCCTGGGCAAGGTCGGTCGCGAAACCACCGTGCGGGTCCGCGACGTGGTCGAGCAGTACCTGGGTATGGGTGTGTATATGAATATCCGGGCCCTGAGCCGTGTTCTCGACGAGCCTTTCGCGGTCAACTCGGTGCTTCTGGGCGTCGAGCAGGGGGACCTCGAGCCCCTCAAGCGCTACCTGAAAGATGTCCCGGCCGTCGCGTCCGTCGACGTCAAGGACGACTCGCGGCGGCAGTTCGAGGAAACGATCGCAAAATCGATGGCGATCAACAACGTGTTCCTGGGCGTTTTCGCGGGGGTTATCGCGTTCGCCATCATCTACAATACGACGGCGATATCGCTTACCGAGCGCACGCGGGAGCTGGCATCGCTGCGCGTGCTCGGCTTCACGCTGGGTGAAATCAGGCGGATAGTGTTCGGCCAGAACGCGCTCCTGGCGCTGGCCGGCCTGGCCCTGGGGATTCCCCTCGGGGTGCTCCTGTGCCGGTGGATGCTCCTGGCCTACGAGACGGACGTCTACCGTTTTCCGTTTTACATCAGCCGCGGCACCTTTATCAAGACGGTGCTCGCAATCTGGCTGTTTGTTTTCGTCGCCAACATGGCCTCGCGCCGCAGGATCGCCCGGCTGGATATGGTCGAGGTCTTGAAGAGCAGGGAGTAACAGTTTGTGCCGTGTGCCGTCTCGCCCGCCCCCCTAGGGTCGGGGAGGATGCGGGCGGGAGTGGGAAGTCTCCCGACGGGAGGAGAACGTGAAGCGGATTCTGACTTGGGCTGCGGTCGCTGCCGCAGCGGTGCTGGTTGTGGCATACGCGGCGTGGCCTCGGCCGCTGGAGGTCGAAACGGCGGTCTGTTCGCTGGGAAGGATCGAGGCCTTCGTGCTGGAAGAGGCGAAAACGCGCTTGGATGACGAGTACGTAATCACGATGCCGGTCGACGGGCGGCTCCTGCGGATCGATCTCAGGGAAGGCGCCCAGGTCGAGAAGGCGAGCGTCATCGCGCGGGTGGACGGTTTCGAGCGCAAGGAGCAAATAAAGCGCCTCGATGCGCGCGTGGGCGAGATCGAGGCGCTCATCATCGGGGTGGACAAGGCCAAGCCGAAGCCCGAGGACATCGAAGCGGGGGAGCTGGCGGTGAGCGAAGCGATGCTGCGCAGCGACGCGGCCAAGGACTCGCTGGAAGCGGCGCGCATCGACTACGAGCACGCGGCCAAGCGGTATGAACGCAACAAGGACCTGCTGGCCGGGGGAGCGATTTCCCAGACGGACTTCGACGAAGGCGAGCGGCTGTACCTGATGCTGGAAAGCCGTCACAAGGGCGCTGCATCCAATGCCGGTGCCGTAAGCAATTCCCTGGAAAAGGCGAAGGTGGAGCTAAAGCGCCTGCGCAAGTCGATAGACGACAACGAGTTCCAGCGCACTGCCTACCTTGCGCAGATCAGGCAGACTCGGGCCGAAACGGCAATCCTCAGCGACGAGTTGGCCAAGTGCGAGATCCGCGCGCCTGCATCGGGCCCGGTCCTCGAGATATACCAGGAAGACGAGCAGGTGCTGCCGGCGGGTGCGCCGCTGGTCAAAATCGGCGACCTCGACAGCATATGCATAGAGTCCGACATCCTGTCGGAGGAAGTGGGCGACGTGAAACTTGGGCAGGATGTTGAGATATCCGGCCCGGCGGTCGGCCGGGAGGCGCTTGCCGGAAAGGTGGAGCGCATCTGGCCTTCCGGCTTCGAGAAAATCTCGTCCCTCGGCATCGAGCAGCAGCGCGTCAAGGTCATCATCGCCTTTGACAACTCCGTCCTCAATCTGCGCCCCGGAGTGCGCTTAGACGTCAGGATCGTCACCGCCAAGCGGGAAAACGCCCTGCGCGTCCCGGAGCGGGCGCTGCTAAAGATGTCCCGACAGTGGCACGTTTTCGCCGTCCGGGGCACTCGTGCCGACCTCGCCCCGGTCGAGGTGGGATTGCGAAACGATGATTATGCAGAAATTACCAACGGCCTCCAGGCCGGCGACCTCGTCATACTGAGTCCCCCGCGGGAGCTCGAAAACGGCGCCAGGATAACGACCGGACCTCCCGGTGACTGACGCCGGGCCCGTGCGCGGTCGGCCGCCGTGGCCTCACTCGTGTATTCCCATTATGCACTTGAGGGAATAGGCGAGCTTGTTGTCCAGCGTTTTCAGTATCTCGTATTCCTCAAGCGCCGCCTGGATAAGCTTCCGAGCCGTGGAAACGTATCCACTCTTGCCGACGAGGTCCCAATCGGCAAGCTCGGCCACGAAAGTCAGCAATGCCCATTGAAGGTCGGCATCCGACGGGCCTATTTTTCGGAGCTGGCTCAGTTCCTTTCGCGCCGTTTCCTTGAAGGACGATGGGCAATTGGGATCAGTGGGATCGGGTAGCATGAGCGTTAGAAGCAGAGCCCGGCACGATGCAAGCGGCCTCCGTGCCCACCAACTGTGCAAAAGCGAAATGTGGCCGCTGTTCACACGCGTCTTTCGGTTGTTCTCGCGCGCGCAGGCGACATTGACCGCCGATAGCGGGAAGTTCACTTCAGCCAGGCGTTTGCATTCGTTGGGGATTATTTGCTCCGGCGCCCTCCTGTATGGTTTCGTCTGCGGCTCGCGAGATACTGGCGATAGTCTTTGAGAGCAGCCTCAATATCAGGAGCTGTCAGGCGCTTGAGCCAAGTCACAAAATCATAAGAATATAGCGTCAACCACCCCTTCTCGGCGCGCCAACAGTACTGCTGGTTCTCTTTGATGTGGTGTTTCCAAACGATCGCCTGAAACACGTGGGAAGTGAAACGCTTTCCGTGCAGACTCTGAACTCTCGCCAAGACCCCCTTTCGACGAAGCCGATGAGTTTTATTTGGGTCTTGAGTCCTAACGACGACCAGCGGGCCTTGGATGCCGTCAGCTTTCTCGACCCCTACCACCACATCAGCGTCGCCGATTTTCTTCACCGACTCCAGTTTGACGTTGAATACGGTGAGGAGCCGTCCTGTGTCCTCACCGGCGGCCTTCAACTCTTCCACGGATTTGGCCAACTCAGAGAGAAACTGACGGATTGCGTCCGTTATCCTGTCGCCCGACTTGCCCAATATATAGGAAACAACGTCAATCGGCGGCTTGATCCCGAGGGGCAACAACTGCCAGTTGATTTCCTCTTCGAGCCGAACGGCGAAGGCCGCCTCCATTAGGTCTCGAAGGTTTTTGATGCAGGTCTGAGCAAGGGCATAAATGACAATGCCGAAGCCGTCGGCATTGTAGAAATGAACGGCGTTGTCACGGTACGTGCCGATTAGCTCAAGGTTGTACTGAACCGGGAGCGGACGGGTCCCCTTGGGGAAATACGTCTTTGCCTTCGTCAAAGCGTCCTGCCAAGAAAGCGTTCTGTAGGGCTGGTGGCGCTTCTTACGGTAGTAGATGGACTGCTTGTTCTTGAAGAGAAGCGCCTTGAGCCCCAGCTCCCAAGCGTTCAGCAGGAGTATCACGAAGCACTCATCGCGGTATTGGAAGGCAGGCTTGTTGTAGATTTCAATGGCCGCAATCAGCACCGCTTTCGCGTTCCCCAACAGCTTTCTGTATGATCCGCGGTAGTTCATCAGCCCTTTCCTCCACTTGCGCCCAGGCTCTTGACCTCGATGAGGCGCAGCTCGCCGGAATTGATGTTGAGGCTGGTCACATCGTATCCCAAGTTCTTCTCATGGACGTCGGTAACCTCTCGGCCCTGGATCTTTTCGTGTTCCATCACCACCCGCATGGCCATTGCCTCGGTTTGGAGATTCTGGCGGAGATGTTTGACCTCGGGCGTTTCCCGCTCGGGATGCGGGAGAACAAGGACGCTTGCTATTCGTTCGACGCCCTGAAGCGTCAGCGAGCCGAGTTTTCTGCCTCGGCGGTCATAGGAGATGACCCTTACGACGGCGCCGGCAGCCTTGGCCGTGAGGGCCTCCTCAACCGTGGTCGCTTGAGGCGCCTCGTTGCCGGCGGGCGCAGGAGCGGCGGAAGGTTCCTCGGCAGAAAACGCCGCACCAGCCGAAAAGATTGCCAGGACCAGGCAGAGAAATGCAAACGTTCTCACAGCGCACCTCCCGGTAACACAACCCTTCCGAAAGGTCTTCCCGGATATCCGCGCGGAATCATATGCCCCGCCGCCGGCGTCAAGCAAGAACGCCCATCTGCGCCGCGCGCCGATGTCAATATCGTCTGTGCAGGGCTCCGCCGACGGCCGCTTGCCCTCTCTTACTCAAGGACAAGCTTGTAGATTACCTTCCCGCCCGGGAATCTCAACCTGACCTGCGATCCGACGGCGGTGAGGGGCACGGCCTCCCCCCCTGCAGTGGTGACTTCCTTCACAGGCGACGCCGCGTCAAACGTCACTTCCGCCGCGGCGCTGCCCTGGAGGGTAAGCACTATCTTTTCTCGGCCCGCCAGGCAGGACGCTGTAATCGGCGTGCTTGACTTGAGGACTTCTTTTGCGCCGATTACCAGATGCGTCGTGTCCACCCCCAGAAACCCTTTCGCGCCGGCTATCGCGCACGACCCCGTCGCCGAGAGCTTTCCCGGTATTTCGAGCTTCCCCTCGCCCGGGCCAAACGCCGCCAGCACCTCCTCGCCGCCTGTCCGGATCACCCAGGCTTCCCGGCCGTGCCTTTGGATTTGCGGTGTCCCTCCAACCGATATTACCGAAACCATACGCGTCCGGGACGTCGCCTCATCAAGCCTTGCGCGAATCCCGAGGCTGCGGCGATGGTCTTCGGTGGTCAACAACAGCTTCCCATCAGCAGCAAAATACATATGCGTC
>JAGHCE010000052.1 GCA_021160625.1 Planctomycetota bacterium
CACGTGGACATTTCCCTCGTGGGCACTAAAGGGAATGGCAAATCAGCCGAAATACAACGCAGAGTATACCGCCGCCGACGGCCCGGCTGGGAGCAAAGGTGGCCGTCGTCGAGAAGCATCTTTTGGGCGGCACCTGTCTTAACTACGGCTGCATCCCCACCAAGGCCCTGATAAGTTCTGCGAGGGCCGCTTCTATGGCCAGGTCCCTGGAAGCCTGGGGCGTGCGCGTGGGCGAGGTCGAGATTGATTACCCGGTGATGGCCGCCCGCAAGGACAAGGCCGTCACCACGCTCAGGAGGGGTGTTGAGGGATTGCTGAAGGCGCGCGGGGTCAAGGTTCTCGCCGGCGAGGGGCGGCTTACGGGACCCCACGCCGTCGAGGTAACCACCGGCGGCGACCAGGCGACACTTGAGGCCGCGAACATCATCATCGCCACGGGAAGCGAGGCCGTCAAGCCGCCCGTCTTCGGGTTCGACGGCCGGAAGGTCCTCACCAGTCAGGACGCCGTGATGCTCACCGATATCGGGAAGTCCGTCATCATCGTCGGCGGCGGTTACATCGGCTGCGAATACGCCTCGCTCTATGCTCACCTGGGCCTCGACGTAACAATCCTCGAACTGCTGCCTTCCATTCTGACTACGCAGGACGCCGACGTCGTGAAAGAAGTGGCCCGCAGCTTCCGAAAGAGAAAAATAAAGACCACCACCGGCGTGAGGGTCGAAAGCCTCGCGGCCGCCGGCCGGGGCGTTACGGCCTCTCTCGAAGGCGGCGAGGAGGTCACGGCCGACTTCGCTCTGGTGGCGGTCGGCCGCAAACCTCTTTCAGCGAACCTCGGGCTTGAAGAGGCCGGTGTCGCCGCAGCGGGGGGCTTCGTCGAGATTGACGAACACTGCCGCACGAACGTCGACGGCATCTTCGCCATCGGGGACGTGACCGGCAAGATGCTTCTGGCGCACGTCGCCAGCCGGCAGGGGATAGTCGCCGCCGAGAACGCCTGCGGCCTCCGATCGACAATCGACTACGACGTCGTTCCCGCGTGCATTTTCACCGACCCGGAGGCCGCCTCGGTGGGTCTTACCGAAGGACAGGCTCAGGAAAAGGGGTTATCCTTCCGTGTAGGGAAGTTCCCCTTCCGCGCCCTTGGAAAGGCCCAGGCCGAAGGCCGCGTCGACGGGATGGTCAAGCTCATCGGCGAAGCCGAAAGCGGCAGGCTTCTTGGCGCGCACATAGTCGGCCAGGGTGCCTCCGACCTCATCGCGGAGACCGCGCTGGCGATGAAAACCGGCGCCACCATCGGCGAGATTGCCGAGACAATCCACGCTCATCCGACACTGCCGGAAGCCGTCAAGGAGGCGGCGGAAGCATTCGAGGGCAAGGCAATACATATTCTGTGACGAAATGACCGAGAAAAAAATACACGTCCTCGACGTGGGACGGATGCCTTACGCAGAGGCCCTGGACCTCCAGAAGAGGCTTGTCGCCGCAAAGAAATCCGGGGACGAAAGGGACTTTCTCATACTCGTCGAGCACCCCGGCGTCGTCACGGTGGGCCGAAGGGGCAACGAAAGCCACATAAGGCTCCCGCGCGAGGCGCTTGCCGCGCGAGGCGTGGAGGTCTACGACATCGAACGCGGCGGAGACGTCACCTATCATGGGCCGGGGCAGGTTGTGGGGTATCCCATAATCGACCTTAAGCACGCCGGCCTCGACGTTCACTCCTACCTGAGGCTCATCGAGACGGCCGTCATCGAGGCCCTAAGGGCTTTTCACGTCGAGTCCTACACGCGCGAGGGTCTCACCGGCGTCTGGACCCGCCTCGGCAAGGTGGCCGCCATAGGTATCGCGGTGAGCCGCTGGATAACCTACCACGGCTTCGCCGTCAACGTCCTGCGGGGTATCACCGGCTTTGACCTCATCGTCCCCTGCGGCCTTACCACGGAGCGTGTCACGAGTATTGAAGACGTCTGCGGCAGCCCCGTTGAAATGAAAGACGCACGGCGGGAACTGACCGCCGCCTTTGCCCGCGCCCTCGGCGCCGAGGCGGTAGCGGCGCAGGGCGACCTCATCTGGAAGGAGGCGCCCTTGTGACACGCGCCCGCACAAGCCCTCGGTTTCCCCCGTGGCTGAAGAAACGCATTCCGACCGGCAACGCCGCCAGGAAGGTCCGCAGCATCCTGAAGGACCTTGACCTCGACACGGTCTGCTCAAGCGCCCAGTGCCCCAATATTGCGGAGTGTTTCCACAAAGGCCAGGCGACGTTTCTCATTATGGGGCCCAGCTGCACCAGGCGGTGCCGCTTCTGCGCGGTGGACAAGGGGGAGCCGGCGGCACTTCGCCCGGACGAGCCCGCGCGGGTGGCCAAGGCGGTGGAGGCGCTTGGTCTGCGGCACGTCGTGGTGACGTCGGTTACCAGGGACGACCTTCCCGACGGCGGCGCGGCCCACTTTGCCGCCACCATCGCCGCCGTCCAGAATACGTCGAGCGCGACGGTGGAGGTTCTCGTGCCCGATTTCGCCGGCTGTGAGGAATCCATACGCACAGTGCTTGCGGCCGGGCCGGACGTCTTCAATCACAATGTCGAGACTGTGCCGCGTCTCTACGACACCGTGCGTCCCGAGGCCGATTATGCCAGGTCGCTGGGGGTGCTGCGGGCGGCGCGGCGGATCAGTCCAAACGTGGTAACCAAAAGCGGGATGATGGTGGGCCTCGGCGAGAGACCAGGCGAGGTCGAAGGCGTGATGAGGGACCTCAGGGCGGCCGGGTGCCGGGTACTCACCGTGGGGCAATACTTGGCGCCGTCGGCCAGGCACCTGCCGATAGAGCGATTCGTCGAGCCGGCCGAGTTCGAGGCTCTCGAAAAACTTGCCAGCGAGCTGGGCTTCGATGCGGCAAGCTGCGGGCCGTTTGTACGCTCGTCGTACTGCGCCGAGGAGGTCTTCAGAAGCTGTCTCGTTGGAAGAAACGATAAGCAGGGTTGATTTGTGACCTGCGTCGGGCAAGAATATGCACCCTGGACCGGCCGGGCGCCAAAAGCGGTCGGCCCCCCCCCCCGGCGCATCGCGGCAAGGCGCGGGAATATCCGCCCAGTCAAAAGGGATTTAAGGGAGAACAGGCAATGAAGGTAGAGGTGAAACTTCCAGCACTCGGGGATTCGGATACAACCGAGGTAACCGTCTCGTTCTGGTATTTCGACACGGGAGAAAAGGTCTCTGAAGGCGACGACCTCCTCGAGGTCCTGACGGACAAGGCCGCTTTCAACGTGCCGGCACCGGCGTCGGGAAAACTGGTCGAGACATCTGCGGACGAGGGCCAGGCGGTCAAGGTCGGAGACATACTGGGCCGCATCGAAACGGAGCAGTAAGAGATGCCGCAGGGGGACGGCAGGTTCATCGTCTTCGAGGGCGTTGACGGGTCCGGCAAATCGACCCAGGCATTTCTCCTCTCGAAGTACCTCGGCGAGCAAAAGATGAGAGTCGTCGCAACGCGGGAGCCCGGAGGCACCGTCACGGGCGAGGAGATAAGGAGGGTCCTTCTCGATCCGCAGGCCGAGGACCTCACGCCCCAGTGCGAGCTGCTTCTCTATATGGCCAGCCGGGCCCAGCACGTCGGGAGAATCATCAAGCCCGCCGTCGAGCGGGGCCACATCGTCATCTGTGAACGCTACTGCCTTTCGAGCCTCGCATACCAGGGTTATGCCGAGGGTCTCGCCCTTGAGGAGGTCGCGGCCGTCGGCACCTTTGCAACCGGCGGATTCCAGGCCGACCTCACGATAATCCTCGACGTAGATCCCGAAATCGCTATGGAGCGCGACAAGGGGCCGGGAACCGTGGAGGCCGACTACGACCGCATTGAGAGGAAGGGTATCGCGTTCCAGCGCAAGGTACGCGAGGGGTTCCTGGAAATTACCCGGGAGCGCCCGGAGAAAACCAGGATAGTGGACGGCTCGCGCAGGGCCAAGGAAGTCCACGAGGAAGTCAAAAGACTGGTGGCGGATGTCCTTTGAGGTCATATTAGGCCAGGACGAGGCCCTCGCGCGGCTCACAAGCGCCCTTGCAAACGGCCGTCTCGCGCACGCGCTTCTCCTGGCGGGTCCGGAAGGCGTCGGCAAGAGGATGGCCGCCCTCGAAGTGGCCAAGGCGCTCCTGTGCCCGAACGGCCCCGCCAAGGCCTGCGGCGCGTGCCCCTCATGTCACCGCGTCCAGCGCGGCATCCACCCCGACCTCTTCGTTGTGGAGCCGGAACCGGGCCGCACTGGCATCAGTATCGGCCAGGTCAGGGAACTCTCGCGCAGGGTTGCCCAGAGTCCACTCGAGGGCCGGCGCAAGGCGGCTCTCATCGACCCGGCCGACTCGATGCAGCCCGCCGCACAGAACGCGCTGCTGAAGACACTCGAAGAACCGCCGCAGGACACGACGCTCATCCTCGTGGCCAGAGACAGCGACCTGCTGCTGCCCACGGTGCGCTCGCGGTGCCGCAGGGTGGACTTCAAACCGGTGTCCGGCCGCGTCATAGCGGACTTTCTCATCGGGAGGGGCACGCCGGCAGATACGGCCGAGGTGCTCAGCCGGATGGCCGGGGGAAGCTTCGCGCGGGCGCTCCAGCTTCTTGCGGGTTCGCGCGTCGAGGACAGACAGCGTCTCATTTGCCTTGTCGCCTCCCAGGAGCCGCCGGACTGGAAGGACCTGGCCGAGTGTATCTCGCCGGGTGCGAGCGGAGGCTCGTCGCGCGCCGCCAAGGGCAGCCCCAGGGAACGCCGGGAAGGTACCGCTTCCCTCCTGGAAATGCTCCACATGCTTCTGGCCGACTGCCTGCGCGTGAAGACCGGGGCGGGAATCGTTGCGAACTTCGATATTGAAAACGCGGTGAAGGCACTGGCCGGCCGCCTGACGTTCGATGAACTTTCCAAACTTGAAAAGGTGGTCGCCGACGGGATAATACTGTTGAGCTTCAATGCCGACGCGCGGCTCGTAGCGGGCAGGATCGCCACGGCGTTCTCGCCTGGGCGGCGGCCGGTGGGTTCCTCTTAGAGACTCTTAGATTCGAGGTCCAAGTGGCATACAAGGTAACGGTTCGCTACGCGAAGATGGGCGTCGTCGGCGACTTCACTACCGAGCTGGCAGCCTTGAAGCGCGGTGATATGGTCGCGGTGCGCACGAAGAGGGGCTGTGAGGCGGCTGTCGTCATAAAGGCAGCGATCGAGCTCGGGGAGTCTGCGGAGTCTTCCGGGGGTGAAGTCCTGCGGATGCTGACTACGCAGGATGAAGCCGAGCTGGCGCGCATCCGCGACGAGGCCATCCCGGCGGAGATAGCCTTTTGCAAGGAGCGCATCAAGGCGCTTGACCTGCCGATGAGTATCGTGACCGCCGAGCATCTCCTGGGCGGCGAGAAGATAATCTTTTACTTTTTGGCCGACGGGCGCGTGGACTTCCGGCAACTGGTAAAGGATATCGCCCGCCAGTACAGGACGCGCATCGAGCTCAGGCAGATCGGCGTCCGGGACGAGGCACGCCTGCTGGCGGAGTACGGCCACTGCGGACAGCCGCTGTGCTGCAGGTCGTTTATGAAGACGTTGGAGCCGGTAACGATGCGAATGGCCAAGAGCCAGAAGGCCACGCTCGACCCCGCCAAGATATCCGGGGTCTGCGGGCGGCTTATGTGCTGTCTGCGGTACGAGGACTCGCTCTACAGGGAGCTCAAGGGCAGCCTTCCCAAGAAGGGCACGATAGTGACAAGCCTCAAGGCGACGGGCAAGGTGGTGAGTATGGACGTTCTCGCCCAAACGATCGTCATCCAAACGCCCAGTTCGAACCTCGTGCGCATCCGGAAGGACGAAATCACGGGCGGCCAAGGCCGGCAGGGCGATTCAAAGCGCGCCGGAGAAGCCAGCCGGGGGAAAAAGGGCTCCTCCGTCCGATCGCAGGCAAAGTCGTCTGGCTCCTCGTCTTCGCACTCGCAGCGCAAGGCGCAAGGCCGACGTCCGTCCGGTCGCACCTCCTCCGGGAGAAGGCGCCGAGGCGGTGGTGGCAGCGGTAGCGGTGGTGCCGGTGCCGGTGGCGGTAGTGGTAGGAAACAGCAATGAAGGAATCATCGGATTTCCTTGAGAATGTCCGCGACCTGGCCAGGGATGACGGGCATTACGACTTCCAGGCATACCTGTTCGTCTTCCAGGCGCTTGAGTTCACCCTGAAGCGAATCGGCCGACGAAGGCATATCTCAGGCCAGGAACTCCTGGAGGGGATCAAGGACTTTGCGATCCTCAACTTCGGCGCGATGGGGAAGACCGTGTTCGACCAGTGGGGCGTGAGAGAGTCGATGGACTTCGGGCGGATGGTGTTCTCGCTGGTTGAGGCGGGGCTGATGTCGAAGACCGAGGGGGATGATATTTCGGATTTCGCCGGGGGATTCGACTTCGACAAGACGTTTGTCCAGAATTACGTGCCTGCGGGGCTCTGCAAGCAAGAGCCTCCGGAGGATGAGGCGACCGAGGAAAATCCTTGACAAAACGGGGCCCCGGCGTAGACTCACGGTTTCAGGCTGCAGGCTTGGAAGAGTACTGCGGTACAAACAACCCCCGCAATGGAGATAAGGCGCAATGAAGACGTTTGTCGCCAAGGAAAGCGACATAGACCGCAAATGGATCCTGGTGGACGCCGACGGCAAGGTGCTTGGACGCTTAGCGGTAGCGATTGCACGGGTCCTGATGGGCAAGCACAAGCCCATCTACACCCCGCACATCGACTGCGGGGATTTCGTGGTCGTCGTGAACGCCGAGAAGGTCCGGCTCACCGGCAAGAAGATGGAAACCAAGGAATACCAGCGTTACAGCGGTTACCCCGGCGGGCTGCATAGGACGCCCATCGCCAAGGTCCTTGAAAAGCATCCCGAGAGGATCATCCGCGAAGCGGTGAGGCGCATGCTGCCGAAGAACAAGATCGGCAGGCAGATGTTTACGAAGCTCAAAGCCTATGCCGGCGAAGAACATCCGCACGAGGCACAGAACCCGGAGCCCGTGGAACTCGAATTGAAATAGGAGATATCCCCTTGTCTGAAGAAGAAACAGGCGTCGAGGTTGTCGAAACCGAGGTGCCGAAGGAATATTTCTGGGGCACCGGCCGGAGAAAAACGTCGGTCGCGCGGGTCAGGCTCAGGCGCGGCGGCGGGAAAATATCTATAAACGGCAAGGATATGGAAGAGTTCTGCACTGAGGAGAGGGACCGCCTTAACGTTCGGGCGCCGTTTACAGTCACCAAGACTCTCGGGATGTATGACTGCATCGCCAATGTGAAGGGCGGAGGGTTCACGGGTCAGGCCGGTGCGGTCACACTCGGAATCGCCCGCGCGCTCATCAAGATCGACGAGAACTCCGTGGGGGCCTTGAGAGAAGCGGGGCTTCTCACCCGCGATCCCAGGATGAAAGAGCGCAAGAAGTACGGCCTGCACAAAGCCAGGCGCGCGACGCAGTTTTCCAAGCGTTAGTCAATGGACGACGCAGACTCACACTTATCTGTTTTCGTACACAACGCGCAGGGCCGTAAGGCCCTGCGTTTCTTTTCGGCCGGCAGGAGGCTCCATCTTCGCGTTGGGGAGCATGCCGCCGGAGCGCTTTGCTCCTCGGCCCGGTCGGGGATGTTCTGAGTCCTGTGGAGGGTGCTTCCAGGCAGATGGACGCTTCCGAAAGCGACGATCCGCAACCACCGCGACGTAGACGCCGCGCAGGAGACCGCAAGGCGTCTCTGGTGCCGCCGTGTTTTTACGCTCATCCCCTTTCCCCGGAGGCTCGCATCTGATGGAACTCTGGGCGGCAGCACTTCTTCTTGCCGTGCTTCTGGCGCTTAGCGCGTTCTTCTCGGGATCCGAGACGGCTTTCTTCAGCCTGCAGCGCGAAACGCTGCTGGAGTTCGAGGCGTCTTCCCGGCGCAGGGCCAACCTCGCAGCCCGGCTTCTCTCGGCACCGGGCGAGCTCCTTGCGACGATACTCTTCGGCAATCTCGTCGTGAACGTCCTGTTCTACTCAATGACGGCCCTGATGGCCTACAAACTCGCCTTGAACGGCAGAGGCACCACAGCCGCCGCGGTGGGCGCCGGCGCCCTTGCAACCGTCATCATCTTCGGCGAGGTGGTCCCGAAGGCGGCGGCGCTCGCCTTTCGGAAAAGCATCTCGCAACTTTTCGCGCCGGGGCTTTTCATCGCATATGTGATCCTGAGGCCGGTGCGCTTCTCGGTAGGGGCACTGGTACGGACGCTTACAAGCGTGGTGCTGCGGGTTGTGAGCCCTCCGGGGCGGATCACCCGTGAGGAGCTCTCGATGCTTGTGGAGGTTACCCGGGAGCAGGGCCACATCCCGCCCCGGGAAGGGGAAATGATCGAGGAGGTGATGGGACTGGGCGAGACGCGCGTGAGGGAAGTAATGGTGCCGAGGGTGGACATCGTGGCGCTGCCGGAGGGCTCGCCGCTTCGGGACCTGGTGGAGGTTTTCCACCGCACGCGCCGCACGAAAATCCCCGTCTACTCCGGCGACATCGACCACATTACGGGTATCGCCTACGTCAAGGCGGCGCTGTTGGGCCCGGCGGAAGGGCTCTCGGACGTCACCGAGGCGGCGATTTTCGTGCCCGAGGCCAAGACCGCCGAAAGCCTGCTGAACGAGTTCCAGCGCAACCGCACGAAAGTGGCGGTGGTGGTCGACGAATACGGAGGCACGGCCGGAATCGTTACGCTCGCGGACCTGGTGGAGGAAATAGTCGGGCCGATGGCCGACGAGTACGAGGCCCCCGAGCCGCTCGTGGAGGAATTCGCACCGGGGCGCTACCGCCTTGCCGGCGACCTCTCGATAAGGGAATGGAACGAGCTCTTCAACGCGGACCTGGAGAGCGAGCGACTCTCCACGCTGGGGGGATTTGTCGTTTATCTCCTCGGCCATATGCCGCGAAAGGGCGACACCGTGACATACCGCAACGTGAGGTTTACCGTCGAACAAGTGCGCAGGCACCGGATAGTCTCGCTTCGCGCGGAGCTGTTGGAAGAAGCGGCGGGGGAGGGCGGGTGATGACTCTGCTGTGGCTTATTGCGGCGTTTGTGGCGATGTGTGCGGCTGCGGTGAATTCCGGCTTCGAGGTGGGCATCTACAGTTTTTCGCGGATTCGGCTTCGCTACAGGCTCTCCGGCGCCGACGTGCGCGCGAAGGCGCTTGCGGCGCTCGTAGGCAGGCCGGAGCGGCTTATCTCCGGGATACTGATAGCGCAAAACATAACCGTCTACTTCGTGACGGCGGTGGTCACGTCGCTGCTCGAAGACGCCGGCGTGCGGTGGGCTCAAGGCTGGAGCACGCTCGTGCTGGCGGTGGTGTTTTTCGTCTTCGTCGAGGCCGTCCCCAAAAACACGTTCCGGCGCGCAGGCGACGTGCTTGTGTATCCGCTCGCCAGACCATACCGGTACATTCTCCTGGTTCTAAAACCGGCCGTCCTCTTCCTGACGGGCGTAACAAGGCTGGTGCTGCACATAGGCGGTGGCAGCGAGGCGGATTTCGACCCGTTTTTTACGCGCGAGCGGTTGGCGTTCTATATGCGCGAGGGGCACAGCGAAGGCGTGCTTTCCAAGTACCAGGTGGATCTTGCGCAGAACATCCTGCGCGGCGAGCACGTCACCGTGGCCCGCGCGATGGTGAAAATGGACGACGTGGCGGCGGTACCCGCAACAATTTCCTGGGAGGACTTCAGGCAAATCGCTCGCTCGCGCGGTTTTTCAAGGTACCCGGTTTACGGCGACAAAAGAGAAGAAATCACAGGGATACTGAACATTTATGACTGCTACGTCGTCGAAAGGGGGGAACGCCGGCTTGAGGAGGTCATACGGCCGGTGGTCTATTTCAGGCCGGATGCGCACGTAACGGAGGCCCTGAAGATCCTGAGGGACGCGCGCCAGCCGATGGGGATAGTCACCGACAATGGGAGCGCGCTGGGAATAGTGACAATAAAGGACTGCGTCGAAGAAATAGTGGGTGAGCTTTACGAATGGTAGGTTTTCCTTGAACACGTCCTGCTCGGCGCTACAATACCGCCGGCTTCAAGCACCACAAAGGCAAGGAGCATAATATGGGTTCCCGGTTGATGTCAAGAGGGTTGCGTCTGGGCGCAGTGGTGTTGCTGGGCACACTCCTTTGCGGCTGCTTTGAATACACGCAGGAGATAAACATCAATGACGACGGCTCGGGAGAGGTCCGGGTAACCGCGTGGATAGACGCAAACGTGGCCGGGCGTTTCAGGGCCGACGTGCGCGGCGGGGAAATTCCGGCACCCATCCGCAAGGCCGTAATCAGGGATATAACGCTCGGCAGCAAGCAAGTGAAGCTAACCGATATGACCGTCGTGCTGGAAGGCGACAGGTGGGTTTACGAAATCACCCTGGCCTTTCAGAACGCCGCCGCCCTTGCGAAGACGAAATTCTTCCGGAGAATGCACCCGTCGCTTGATTTCGTCTCAACGAAACAGCTTCGCTTCAAAGAGGGGCTCACCACCACGCTCATCGACATCGCCAGGGACCGGGCCAAAACCTTAAACGAGGATATCTACGCGGAGAACTTTCTCAAGGCTGTTGATACCGACGAATTCAAGAGCCTTGTGGCCGACGCCAAGCTCACCTATGTCGTGACTATGCCCGGCCGGACTGCGACCGGCAACAGCGATCGTGTCGAGGGAATCGGCGATGACCGGATACGGGCTTCCTGGGACTTCACGATGAAAAATCTCCTCGACCAGAGGGCCGGCTCCACCCTTGAGATCACCTCCACGCTGCCCCCGGAACGCGGTTTCAGCCAGATTGTGATAGTGCTGCTGCTGCTGGCCGTTGTGGGGATGCTGGTACCTGCGATAAGGCTTGTCATCCTCAAGGTGAAGGGCGCCAGCTGAGCCCCGAGGGCAGGGTTCGCGCCGCCGATTTTCTTATCAGTTTTCCGCGCTTCTGGTCGGTTGCGTCAAACCTGGGGGGTTTCAGGCCCCTTGATCTCGCCGTAGGGCGCGAGACGTTCCCGAACGCTTCCCTCGAGGAACTCGCCCACCTGCTCGCTGCTGCGGCCGGTGTACTTCGACGCCTCGGCAATTTCGGCAAACGCTGGCGCAACGCATTCGAACTCCGGCATCCGGGAAAGCCTCTCGAAGAGGTCATTGGGGCCGCCGGCCTTCACCTTCGCCGCGGCCTCGTGGCTTGCCTGCCTGATGAGTTCGTGAAGTTCCTGGCGGTCGCCGCCGGCCTTGACCGCCTCCATCAGGATGTTCTCGGTGGCCATAAACGGCAGCTCGCGCCGGACGTGGTCGTCGATGACGCCGTCGTTGACGACGAGATCCGCCGCGACGTAGTGGTACGTGGCGAGTATGACTTCGGTAGCCATAAAGGCCTCCGGGATCGAGAGGCGCCTGTTCGCGCTGTCGTCGAGGGTCCGCTCGAACCACTGGCAGGCGGCGGTCCCGGCGGGGTTGGCGGCAAGGCTG
>JAGHCE010000260.1 GCA_021160625.1 Planctomycetota bacterium
AACAGGCGGGGGAAACCCCGCTTCGGCCTACGGCCTCAGCCGCGTTCCCCCCGCCTCAAACTGTATACCATGTCGTGGCACAACTTGTAAACCATGTCATGGCACTTGACAATGCCTCGCCCCTACAGGCGACTATGTGCCACCCAATAGTAGGGCGGACATTCTTGTCTGCCGTCATTTACTGCGCTATTCCGCCACGGCGGTACTGATCGGCGGTGCGCCTCAAGGTGACCCTGCCCGAGGTATGCCGTTGGGGATGTGTGCGAGGAGGTCCTGGACCTCGGTCGTGCTGATGAAGTTCCTGGCGATGTCGCCGAAGCGCCTGGCGCGCACGTGGTCCGAGAGACCGAAGCGGCATATCCTGGCCGCGAGGAAGGCCGCGTCGTAGGCAAGCTTGTTGGCCTCGGTTGTGGACGCCATCGGCCACGGGCGCGCCTTTTCAAAGAGTGCCAGCGCTGCCTGCAGGTTATCGATTGCTTCGGGGTAGTCGTCCGACTTTTCCAGGTCGGCTGCAACACGCAACCGGCAGGAAATCGCCTGTATCCAGGCGTCGTGATTGTCGCCTTGGAGGCTGATTGCCTCCTCGAACCCGGAAATCGCCCGTCGGAAGAGCCCGTCGCGCATCGCCTCCATCGCGCGCTCGAAGGCCTTTGACGCTTCCTTCGGCAGCCAGGCCGTTGCGGTAAACGCCTGCCCGCAAAAGGGGCACAGGCCTTTGTGGCCGACCACCGCCGGCGGCAGCGGCATCTTGCGCCGACACGAGGGGCACAGAACGCTGACGGTGCCTTCTGCGCCGCCGAACGCACGTACGAGCCTGCCCGTGCGGGCGTCGTAGAGACCGATTCGCCCGGACGCCTCCCCGGCCGCCAGCAGGGGGGAGGCGTGGTCAAAACCCAGCGAAGTCACGGGCTCCTGGTCTGTTTCGATGGTGAAGCGGCACTTGCCGGCGTCGACATCCCATATCCTGAGGGTCCAGTCAGAGCCGCCGGTGGCCCCCAGGGCGGCGTCGAAGCTAAGCGCCACCGCGTGCACCGGGGCGAGATGGCCCTTCAATATGCGCACGGGGGCGCGCTTGAGCACGTCCCACACGGCCGCCGTGCGGTCGGCGCTGCCCGATATCAGGTAGCCGCCGTCGGCGTTTATGCCGAGGGCCAGAACCGCTCCGCCGTGCCCCTTTATCTTTCCCGCCGATTTCCACTTGTTCATTTTCCAGATGCGAAGTACGTGGTCGTAGCCGGCCGAGAAGAATAACTCCCCTTGCGGGTCGCAGGCCAGGGAAGTTACCGCGGACTTGTGCTTCTTGAGAATCCTGACCGCTTTGCCGTCCGCCAGGTCCCAGATGCGTATTGTCTTGTCCATACTTGCAGAGATGCCGTAGCGGCCCAGCGGCGAGAAGGCAACCGCCGTGACGGGGCCGGTGTGGCCCTTGAAGGTGTGGATGCACTTGCCGTTCGATATCTTCCAGAGCCTGACGTTGGAGTCCTGCCCGCCGGAGAGGATGTAGGACCCCTCGCCACTGAAAGTCGCGCAAAGTACCGGACTTTCGTGAGCCTCGAGAGACATCTCCGGGCGCCCGGAGTCCACCTGCCAAAGCCTCAGCGTGGAATCCTCGCCGGCGGAGAGTACGAGTCTGCCGCCTCGGCTGAAAAGCACACAATGGACCGGCCCGTTGTGACCAAGAGAAACTGGAAAAACGCCGCCCTCTTTCCAGGCGGTCGGAGGCGGTGGATCGGACCCAGCGGCGGTTTCTGAATGTTCGTGCGCGATGACAACGAAGGTGCCGCAGTGCGGGCAGGCTCCCTTTTTGCCCGCCGCCGCATCGGAGACCTTGAACGTCTTGCCGCACCCCAGACATACCACTTCGATGGCCATTATGCTCCCCCCCCGCCCAGCGGGAAGCACTCTGCCCGCGGGCGGGCCTGCCTGAGCAGAGGCATTTATATCATATTACACGCGAGGTTGGCAAGTAATTTGCTAAAATTCCGCGCAAAAACGCGCCAAATCCCGCCTCTATCCCCCACAATCGGCCAAATCCGAGGGAATGCTTCCGCGGGCGAGGCGTGCCCTCCAAGGCGGGTAAACCTTGCCCCTACGACGCTATGTGCCACTGATGGCTACGTAGGGTGGACATTCTTGTCCGCCGTCGTTTATTCCGTGTGCGTGTGCCAATGTGGCACTGGTGCCCCTGCGTCGTGTTTCTCTATGTCCTGTGGCGAAACGGGGCCTTCGTGCAATATGACTTGAACGGGGCGCCTATCGTGATAGAATTTGCCCGTTCGGGAAAACGGGGAGCGATATGCCGCGCTACTATCCTGAGATGCCGAGATTCGAGAAACTCGCCGCCGGGGGTGCGCGCGTTCCCGTTTACCGCCAGCTCCTGGCCGACACGATAACGCCCGTCGCGGCGTTTCGCAAGGTGGAGGATCCGGACTACGCATTCCTCCTGGAAAGCGTCGTGGGCGGCGAGCGCATAGCGCAGTACTCCTTTGTCGGGTCGAGGCCGTTTGCGGTTTTTATCGCCCGGCGAAACGAGGTGGAGATTATCGAAGACGGCCGGAGCCGCTCGTTTACGGCCGAAAACCCCTTCGAAAGCCTCCAGGAGTTTGTCTCGTCGGTAAAGTTCGTGCATCCAGGCGACCTGCCGCGCTTTTGCTCGGGGGCGGTCGGCTACGCGGCCTACGACGCGGTTCGCTACGTGGAAAACCTCCCCGACGCACCGCCCGACAACCTCAACACACCGGATATGTACTTCGCCTTCTACGACTCGATGCTCATCTTCGACCACATAAACAATACCGTCAAGGTCCTCGCCTGCGCCGACACGTCCCGCTACCCGGCAAAGGATGCCTACCGCCTGGCCTGCGAACGCGTTGACGAGATGGTCGAGGCACTGCGCACCCCTACCATTGCGCTTTCCGACGACATCTCGTCGGCCGGAGAGGTCTCGCTGGAGTATACCTCCAACTTCACAATGGACGAGTACTGCCGCGCGGTCGAGCGGGCCAAGGAGTACATATTCGCCGGGGACGTTTTCCAGGTCGTGCTCTCCCAGAGGCTCACCGCCGAAACCCCCGCGGACCCCTTTCACATCTACCGCATCCTGAGGATGGTGAACCCGAGCCCCTATATGTTTTACCTCAAGATGAAGGACCTGAAGCTCATCGGCTCGTCGCCGGAGGTGATGGTGCGGGTGGAGGGCGACAGGATTACGCTGAGGCCCATTGCCGGCACGCGTCCGCGCGGCAAGACTCCCGAGGAGGACGGGGCACTTGCCATCGAGCTTCTCGCGGATGAAAAGGAACGCGCCGAGCACGTAATGCTGGTGGACCTCGGCAGAAATGACGTCGGCCGCACGGCGCGCTACGGTACGGTGGCGGTCGACGAGTGTATGGTGATAGAGCGCTTCAGCCACGTGATGCATATCACGTCGAACATCACCGGCCGGTTGAAGCCCGGCTCGACGGCGCTTGAAACCCTCCAGTCCTGCCTGCCCGCGGGGACCGTCTCCGGCGCGCCTAAAATCCGTGCAATGCAGATTATCGATGAGTTCGAACCTACCCGCCGAGGCCCCTATGCCGGGGCCGTGGGATATATCGACTTCGCCGGCAATATGGACACCTGCATCGCGCTGCGCACGGTGATATTCGTCGACGGCAAGGCCATCGTCCAGGCCGGCGGCGGCATAGTCGCCGACAGCATCCCCGAAAATGAATACCAGGAATGCCTCAACAAGGCCAAGGCCCTCCTCAAGGCCCTCGAAATCGCCGCCAAGTTCTCATCGTCCGAGCCCTGATCGCCCCGTTTATCCCGCGCGCGGGAGGGCTTCGCCCCTTTTCTGCTATGGGGGGCCTCAGACGTTGTCTGTGGCAATCAACTGACCTTCCGCGGACCCGGCGGCGGGGCCTGACGATTTCCTGCCGGTGGTGCTTATATGAGGTTCCTTGTGCGCGCGGGCGGAGGTTGCAAGCGCGATTATCCGTCAAAAGCGTGTGGATTGGAAGGGCGTTGTTTGCCGAATCTGCAGGGAGGGGGGCTTCGCCCCCTTTCTGCTACGGAGGGCCGCAGACGTTGTCTGCGGCAATCAACTGACCTTCCGCTGGCGAGACAAGCCTCGCCCTGGGTGGCTGGCTCCCGGAGGGAACCGTTGAGATTAAACAATGCCGGTCATAACAAACGCGGCAACCCTGCCACGGTCTTTGCGGTGGCGGTTCTCCTGTTTACGCTGGCCGGCTTCATCCTCGTGGCCGGGGCCAACCTGGCCGCCTCACGGCCGATCGAGCCCAGCGACGGCGGGATGCTTTCCTCGGCCTGGCGTGTTTCCCAGGGCAAGCGGATATTCAACGTCCTCGACGAGCCGCCCTACATCTTCAACATTCACAACGCGCTCTTCATCTACCTGTCGGCGGCGGTTTTCAATCTGACGGGGCCTGTACTCTGGGGGCCGAGGCTCCTGGGGCTGGTGTTCTTCGCGGGAACAGCGGGGGTGGTGTTTCTCTTCGTGAGGCGGCGGACGGACTCGATCGGAGCGGGGCTCGTCGCGGGGCTTTTCGTGCTCGTTGAGAGGCACTTTTTCGCCCGCACGGCGCTTGCGGTGTGCGACTACCCGGCGATATTCTTTTCGGTCCTCGGGCTTTTCCTATGGGACTCGTCCGGCAGACGAAAGTGGCTTGCACCGCTGGCGTTTGCGCTTGCCTATTTTTCCAAGCAGAGCGCCGTGCTGGCGCCGGCGGCGGTCCTCCTGGCGCTTGTTTTGTCCAGGTCGTGGCGCGAGGCGGCGAGGTTCCTGGCAACATACATTCTTGCTATGGCGGCGGGATTTGCACTGGCGGGGCTTCTCTTCGGGCGGGCATACTTCCTCAACACACTTTTCTACGGCGTCAAGGGCACTTTCTCAATACGCAGGGGTGCGAGGTCGCTTGCGGTGACGCCGGCGCTCTACCCGCTGGCTTTCTGCACCGTCGGGTGGATGCTTGCCAGGGGTAAAGGGGCAGCGCGCCTCGCAGTGCCACTCTACGCGGCGCTCGGCGCGGCCTTAGCGTTCACATCGGGCAGGGCCGGCGGCAGCCGCGCCTACTCGTTTGACCTTGCGGCGGCGCTGGCGCTTTCGGCGGGGCTTGCCTGGCCGAGAATCGCCGGCTTTTTTGCGGAGCCCTCCCGCAGGGTGCCCACATTAGCGGTTGCAGTGCTCTTCATCCAAATGGCGATGGTGCCTTTCGGCGCCTTCTCGGGACATGACTTGCGGGCGAAATGGATGCTTTGGAAGGACGCTCCGGCCCGGGGCGTCTATGCCGCGCGCAAGGCGTCTTTCGAGCGCAAGGGAATGATCCTAAGCGGCTATACCGGCTACGACGTGGGAACTGCCGGCCGTAACTTCACTACCGACCCTCACCGGCTCGGTCAACTCCTGAAAACCGGCGTCCTCTCTCGCGAACCCCTCGAAGCAGCAGTTGAGAAAAGGACCTTCAGCGCAGTGATAATCCCCGGCCGGGACCGGGGGTTCGGCATCTTCGACCAGAGGCTCAAAGCCGCCGTACGGGAAAACTACCGGTGCACACTCACACTGGAGGGGGAGGAATACTATATCCTCCCGCAGACCCGCCCGCAACGGTGAACCCCCCGGCGCCGGCCGGACCCGCCTGGGTGCCCCTGAGGCTTTCAATCTCCCGCTGTATCGGCCAGGTCCCGAATGCGAGCACCATAATTTGCAATCGGCACAAGCATCAGCAGCCCCAGCGCCCAGTTATAGCCGGTGTGCTTGACTATTATACACCAGCAGATTATTGTGATGGCGGAACTCACCAATACCAGCAGACCTATCAGCAGTACCGCCACAATCCCCATTGACATCACTTCCTGTGGTATTGACGCCGGATCAAACGAGTTCACTGAGCGCCTCCTTTCTCCAGCCCCGGTGAGGGGGGGGCTTCGCCCCCTCTTTGCTACGGAGGGGTCTTCGACCCCTTTCTGCTATGGGGGCCACGGACGTTGTCCGCGGCAGTCAACTGACCTTCCGCGGGCGAGGCAATGCCTCGCCCCTACAAATGCAATGCGCCACTGGCGGCTTGGTAGGGGCAGGGCTTGCCCTGCCCGGTGCTGAGGGCGCAGCAAGCGGCGCCCCTACGAGCGATACGTGTGCCACGGCGGGTCTTGCCCCGTCGTGGGGGTCTTCGACCCCTTCCTGCTACGGGGGCCACGGGCGTTGTCCGCGGCAGTCAAGTGACCTTTCGCAGGCGTTGTCAAAACATCCGCACATTCCTTGGGACAGTTACCAAGCAGGTGTCGCTTTGACTGGCGGGGCGCGCGGGGCTATAATCACATAGAGGCGCTAGTTCGTTTTTCCACGGTGGTCCCCTGCAGCCCACCTTGTCCCGGAAGGCGTATGTTTTCTTTTTGGAAGAAACAGGACAGCGAAAACCCCCCGGTCCTCTCAGGCCAGGCCCGCGAAGTATTCCAGGCAGGTGTAGCGGCGCTTTCCTCAGGCGATTTTGAAACGGCCGCCGGGCATTTCCAGGAAGCCGCCGAGCTGGCGCCGTCCTGCGGGGAGGCCTTTTGCAACCTGGGGCTCGCGTTGACACAGATCGGCCGCTACGATGAGGCCCACCCGGCCCTTTCACACGCCCTGGAACTCAAGGGCGATTTCCCCGAGGCGGCATTCGCGCTTGGGTTTCTCTACAGCTGCCAGGGCAAGAGAGAGCACGCCATATGGCAGTACCGCGAGGCCCTCAGGATGCGGCCCGGCTTCCGCGAGGCGCTTGTCGAGCTGGCCAGGATATACCTTTTGGAAGGTGAGTACGAGGAGGCCGAGAAGAGCCTCCTCGAGGCCTCGCGGACTGGCGGCGCCGACGCCGAAATCCGGCGCCTGCTGGCCAACGTCTACCAGAAAATCGGCCGTATCGAGGCCGCCGAAGCCGCCTACTTGAGGGCGATTGAGCTGGACGGGGAGGATTTCGTCGCCCTGTACGATTTCGGCTGTTTCCTGATGGCCACCGGCGACCTCGAACGCGCCGAGGAGTACTTCAGGAAGAGCCTCGACCTGAAAAGCGACTTTGGCCACGCGCGCAATAACCTCGGCCTGGTGCTCCACTACCGAGGCAGGCACTCACTTGCGATAGATGCTTTCAAAGCGGCCCTCCTCCAGGAGCCCCGCTACGGTGAGGCCCACAACAACCTCGGCAAGGTCTATTACCACCTCGGCCGCCTCGACGACGCCGAGAAGGAAATCAGAACGGCCCTTGAGATGGATGATTCCTTGGCGTCCGCCTGGCACAACCTTGCCAAAATACTCCTGCGGCGGGGCAAGGCGAAAGAGGCCGCCTCGATGTGTGAAAGGGCCCTTGAAGTCGAGCCGAGGCAGGCCGAGGCTCTTCACGATCTCGGTATGATGTACCTTGCCTCGGGCCAAACGCACAAGGCCGTGGCCGCCCTTGAAAAGGCCCTTCTCACGGAGCCTTCGCTTGTTCCCGCCCGAAGAAAGCTCGGCGAACTCTACCTCGAAACGGGCTCCATCGAGAACGCAAGGGAAGCCCTGGAAACCCTCCTGGCCGCCGAGCCCGACGACACCGCGGCCCGCTACAACCTCGGCACCGCCTTCTATCGGCTCGGCAGGGTCGAGGAAGCCCTGAAGACCTTCCAGGAGGTGCTGAAGGCCGCTCCCGACCACCCGTACGCCTCGACTAACATCGGCCTTTGCCTCGAACTGCTGGGCCGGCCCGGCGAGGCCCGCAGGTTCTACGAAAGGGCGATTGAAACCGCCCCCGACATGGCCTGGACAAAAAAGGCCCGCGAGGGCCTCGGCAGACTCAACTCAAAGGACACCCGCGATGAAGACCCTCCCGGTTAGCCTGGCCGTCTTCGTATCTCTTTTCTTCTGCGTCTCGGTGATGGCCGGCAAGGGCACCGACGTGGCGATTACTCCCGAGGCGAGAAAGGCGATTGACGACGCACTTAGGTACCTGGCGAAGACCCAGAACGAGGACGGCTCCTGGAACACCCCCGGCCGGGGGAAGGCGACGGCGAGCGCGGCGCTTGCGGGGCTTGCATTCCTTTCCGACGGGCACCAGGCGGGCCGGGGCCGTTACGGTGCCCTCGTCGACAAGGCGCTTGACTACGTGTTGGCGAGCTCGCAGGCATCGGGGCTTCTCGAGTACGGCCTGCCGAGCCACGCGATGTACAGCCACGGATTCGCAACGCTTTTCCTGGCGGAGGCCTGGGGCGCGTCGAAGCGCCCGGACGTCCGCGACAAGCTCAAGAAAGCGATAGAGCTCATCGTGCGCACGCAGAACGCCGAGGGCGGCTGGCGCTACCAGCCCAAGGTCGCCGATGCCGACATCTCGGTCACCGTCTGCCAGATAGTGGCGCTGCGCGCGGCGGCCAACGCCGGAATAGCCGTCCCAAGGGAGACGGTCGACCAGGCCATTTCGTACCTGGGTAAATGCGCCCGCAGCGACGGCGGTTTCTCCTACCAGGCGCAGGGCGGCTCGCCCGGTTTTGCGCGCACCGGTGCGGGGCTTGTCAGCCTCATCCTGGCAGGTGCAAAGGACTCGCCCCAAGTCCCGAAGGCCGTTAAATATCTCGTCAAGAATCGTTCGAAAGACACGAGGTTTTACTTTTACGGCCAATACTACGCGGCCCAGGGAATGCACCTTGTGGGCGGGTCCGAATGGCGCGAATGGTACTCGTTCATAGCGAAGGCCCTCGTCAAGAAACAGCGCTCAGACGGCAGTTGGTACGCCAACTCGGAAGACAAGGTACAGTGCACCGCAATGGGAGTCCTCATACTTACGATACCAAATGGCTATCTTCCAATCTACCAGCGTTAGCGCGGTCATACTCGTGATCTGCCTTGCCTGCCGGGTTGCCGGCGCCGAGGCGGTCACCGTTGACGGCAGAGTACTCGAAGGTGCATTTTCCGGCGCCGGCGCCGAGGTCGTGTTTGCAAGCGGCTCCGACCACATAGACCTTGCCCGGATAGCGCGGGTTACCCTGCAAAAAGACTTGACGGACGTGCCGCTGGTCTCCGGCATCCGCTTCAAGGACGACACGCTCGTCCGCGGCAGAGTCACCCTCGGCCGGGAGAGCGTGAAGGTCCACTCGGCCCGCCTCGGCGAGATCGAGGTCCCTGTTCGGAATACGGCAGACATATTCATCGAGTGCCGGGGGGAAATGCCCGACGACACGCCGACGGGGGCGCTCCTTGTAAACGGGGACTTCCTGTCAGCCGGCTCGATAAGCATTTCGCCCGATGGTGCGGTGATGGACTCTGCACTTGGTCACATTGAGCTGCCGCCAGGCAGGATTGCCGCCGTACGGCTTCGACGCCGGGAGCCCTGCCTCGCCGGAGCCGTCGTCGTTCTCGACAACGGCGACCGGCTCAACGCAGCGACACTGGCCGCCGTGCCCGGCGGCTTCAATGTCTCCTGCATCTTCGGCGAGGTCGAAGTCCCCGCCAAGTGGATCTCGGAAATCTCATTTCCCGAACGGATGAGGTATCTCTCGGATACCCCGGCCACGGTGACGCTTCACGGCTTTGCGCCCGAGGGCGTGCGGTACTGCTGGGCCGATCGGGGGCCCGGCACCTGCCTCGAATCGCGTTTGGTGCGGTTTCGCAGGGGCTTTTTCGTGCGTGCCGGCGCGGCGGCGAGCGTGCCTTTGCCTCGGGGGGCCGAAACACTTGTCTTCGTGCCGCAGATTGCCGCCGGATCGAACCCGGCGGCGGGGAAGTTTTCCGTAAGGACCGGGGAAGGAGAAATCTGGACGAAGAGGATTGATTCGGACTCTCTGCCCGAGGCGGTCGTGCTGAAGCTCGGCGGCGCCGCTTCGGTTACGCTTTCATTCGACTCCAAGCCTTCCGGGCTTTTCGGTGCGGCGGGCATCTGGGGAGACTCTTTTGTGACAATTGGTCCGCAGAAATGAAGGGAGACAGGCTTGCCGTCAACCGCCGAGATACTGAAAAGCTACTATGACGCGCTCTACGAACGGTTCGGCCCACAGCACTGGTGGCCGGGCGAGACGCCGTTTGAGGTGGCCGTCGGCGCGGTGCTGACGCAGAACACGAACTGGAGAAACGTCGAAAAGGCGATCGGCAACCTCAAGCGCGAGGGCCTCCTCGACCCGGTTTCCCTGCACGCAGTTCCCCGCGAACGGCTCGCCGAGCTCATCCGGCCGGCCGGCTACTACAATATCAAGGCGGACAGGCTCCACAACCTCCTGACGGTCATCGTGAATGACTGCGCGGCGGACGTGGACATATTTCTCTCCGGCGCCGTGGACGAGCTTCGCCAAAGGCTTGTCTCAATTCGCGGGGTCGGCCTGGAAACGGCTGATTCGATCATCCTCTACGCCGCCGGCAAACCAACGTTCGTCGTGGATACCTACACCTTCCGGATGGCCGTCCGCCACGGCCTCGTCTTCGAGGACGCCTCCTACGACGATATGAAAAGCCTCTTCGAAAACAGCCTCCCCGCCGACACGCAGCTCTTCAACGAATACCATGCACTCATCGTCCGCCTCGGAAAAGAGTTCTGCAAGAAGCGCGCCGTGTGCTCAGGCTGCCCCCTGGAGCCCTTCCCCCACACCGTGGAAGAGACAGTCTAAGCCCGGATCACCAACGCACACCCGTATGGAGGCCGTTTCGGGCAACGTCATTGCCCGGCAACGGCCTTATGCCCCTTTGTCGGAGCCAAAGGAGTGCTTGCTAATCTCCGGGGTCGTGATAAAATCACTCAAAAAGGCCCACGATGGGCGTTTATCTGGAAAAGCCCGGCTCAAACACGACAAGGCCTGTGGACTGTAGGGCAGCATCGTATGCCGTCTGGGAGACTTATCTCGCCGACGGCGCACAAACATGACGCGGGAGCAACCATGCCTGACGAAGAGAAAGGTTCACCAGTGTTGAGTAACCGTCTGTGGATAGAGAAGACGCTTGCGCATGAGGAAACCGGTGCCGTTCCTTACAACTTCATATTCTGCCCGCCAGCCAGGCGTCTCGCGGCAGAGCATTACGGCACCCGTGATCTCGAAAACAGGTTCGATTTCCCCATTCGCATGAACAGCCCCGTGAGAAAAAGGCCGCTTTATGCCACGCCCGAGGAGTACGGAGAGACCACGACCGACGAGTTCGGCGTCCTGTGGGCCAACAGCCAAATCGACCGAGGTGCTCCCATCGGCCACCCTATTACCGAAGCCGATATTTCCTCGTACGATTTCCCCGACCCCGCCGAGGAGTACCGCTTCGAACCACTGGGTGAGTGGTGCGAGCAAACGGAAGGTCACTTCCGGACGATATGGGTGGGCGACCTTTGGGAGCGGGCAACGTTCATGCGGGGGATGGAAGACCTGCTCATGGACGTAGCGCTCAATCCCGGCTTCGTGGGGGATCTCCTACAGGGCATTGCCGACTACATCGTGGCAACGATGGAAATACTCTTCAAACGATTTGATTTTGAGTGCATTGCCGTCAGCGACGACTACGGCAGCCAGAGCGGCCTTCTTATGTCACCGGCCGACTGGCGAAAGCTGATAAAACCCCGCCTCTTGCAGATATACTCCCTCGCCAAGGCCAACGGACGAAGGGTCTTCCACCACACCTGCGGCGACGTTCATCTGGTAGTCGCGGATATGATAGAGGTCGGCCTCGACATCCTGCACCCGATCCAGCCGGAGGCGATGGACATCTACCGGCTCAAGCGGGAGTTCGGAAAAGACCTGACCTTCTGCGGCGGCATAAGCACCCAGGACCTCCTGCCGCACGGCAGCCCCGAAGAAGTGCGTGCCGAAATCAGGAAGCTCAAAGACCGAATGGGCAAGGGCGGCGGCTACATCCTGGAACCCGGAATCACCGTGAACGCCGACGTGCCGCTGGAAAACCTCATCGCCATGCTCGAGGAAGCAAGCGCCAGGCCCTAAGCTGCGCCGCCGGCCAGCCGGCAGGTTTTCCCCTGCTTCCCAAAATGTGGTTTTCCCCGTTGTCCAGGCTGCTTGCTGGAATGCAATGCGGCTAAGGCGACTCGTCGGCGGTTTTCGAGGCACCGGTTTCCTTTTTCATCTTTTCCGCACGGGCCCGGGCCTGCTTCCTGAGGCTTTTAACGCGGTTGTCCACGTACTTTTTCCTATGGTCGGAACCTTGGCGGCGATAGTCGGACAGGTTCGTCTCGTATTCGCTGACGACCTTCTCGGCCTCTTGAAGGGCGGCATCGACGTTCGATGGGTCGGCAAGGTCGAAGATTATGCCGATACGGGTGCTGCAGGCGCGGCTGTAGAAATAGGGTATGTTGCCGTACGCTTGATGCTCTTTTTTAAGTGACAGGGCAAAGCGGCATACCTTATCGAGCTGCATTTGCGCGTCGTTGATCTGTCCTGACTTTCGGTAAATCCGCGCAAGCGTCAAGGGAGCCTCCAGGCGCCTGACAGTCTCCCTATCATCGTGCATCCATTTATCCGACTGTGGGGGTATGGGGGACGAGATAAGGTCGAGGAGAAGTTCTTCGGCGAATGCCGCATCGCCCATTCTCCCTTCCGCCACGGCCCACGAGATGGTTGTCCGGTCCCTGCCTTCTCCTTCACTTCGCTTTGCGATGGCGGTCTCAAATGTCTTGCGCGCGTCTTCCGTGCGTTTAAGCCGGTAGTAGAATTCCGCCAGCATTGTCCGTTCACGCGTGAGCGTTCCCGGGTAGCCAATGCCCACGGAATCCAAGGGGGAAAACCTGTTTATGAATTCCTCCAGGATCTCGGCGGCCTCCTCGAGGCCGACGCGCATACGTACACGGTGGCCGCCCCGCGCGAGTTCCTCAGTCTCGTAGAGCCTGTCGGAAAGATCCTTCCTGGCTGCTTCGAGGGCTTCATAAAGTTTTTCGTAGCGTTCGCGGTCGGACATCTGCGGCAATTCGGAAAGAATGTCGTCTTCAACGTCAGCATCATCCGCTGCGGGGGCTTCTTTCGATTCGGCTGGAGAAGCGGCGACCGCCTCCACCGGTGAAGGGAGAGCGGTTGCCTCATCGGGGGCGGATGAAGGCAAGGACATTACCTCATCAGGGGCAGCTGAGGGGGAAGCGGCCAACCCGTCTTCCACGGACGGCCGGGCGGCGTCTCTCGCCTTAACGACGAGAACGACGATCACGGCCGCAAGGCACAAACCAACCAAGGTACCCGCGAGCACAAGGCGGTTCTTCATTCCCATAGCCTCCCACGCAACAAAGACGCCGTCGGCGCGGCTGTGGACCGGGTTTCGTGAACACGCACCCTATCATACAGGCGTGCCTGATTCAAGTGTCTTGTCTGCCGGAGAGAATTAACCGGCCTTCCGCGGGCGCGACAAATCGCACCCCTACGGCATAATATGTGTGCCATGGGGGGGTCTTGCCCCGCCGTGCTAAGTCAGCCTCACCTCCCTGCCGAGCCGAGCGCTCTTGTAGATTGCGTCGAGGATTATCATTATGTCTACGCCGTGCTCCCCGGGCGAGAGCGGCGTCTTGCCGGTTCTTATGCACCCGGCGAAGTGCCCGGCCTCCATTTCGATGCTCTCTATCCAGCCGGTGCTCTTGACGTGCGGGATTTCGTCGGTAAGAACCCCGTCGCGCTCGGTGTATACTTCGAGCGGATCGAGCTTGGCGCCGGCCTTTGTCCCGCATATCTCGACCCAGTTTCGACTCTTCTCCTTGATGTGCGAGGCCCAGGAGGTCTCGAAGGACAGCACTGCCCCTCCCTCAAGCCGCAGCTGCGCGACGGCGTGGTCTTCGACGGTATAGGTGGGTTTTCCCGGGACGCGGGCCTGAAAGTTTTGGTAGGCGGCCGCCGAGACCGCCTGGACCTTCGGCCAGCCCATAATGAAGAGCGTCATATCAATCATATGGACGCCTAAGTCGATTATCGGCCCGCCGCCGGACTTGGCCTTGTCCATAAACCACCCGCCCCACGTCGGTATGCCGTCACGGCGCAGGTATCCGCACTTGGCTGAGTAAACCTTGCCGAAATCGCCGGCGGCGACGCGGTCTCTTATGTACTGCACATCGCTGCGGTAGCGGTTGTTGACGGCGATCATAAGAATCTTGCCGGCCTTCCCGGCGGCGGCGAGCATTGCGGCGGCCTCGCGGGCGTTAAGTGCCGCGGGTTTTTCCACCATCACGTGTTTGCCTGCGCGAAGCGCCGCGACGGCGACGGGCTTGTGAAGCCAGTTGGGAAGGGCGATGCTTACGCCGTCAATCTTCTTGTGCTTGAGGAGGTCCCGGTAATCTGTATGGAGGTTCTCGACGCCGTACTGGGCGCCGTACTGGTCAAGCAGGTCGGTATTGAGGTCCGCCAGGGCCGTGACCTCGACGTCGGGGGCGGCGTGGAAGCCGGCCAAGTGGTGTTTCCCAAGTCCGAGTCCTATTACGCCTACACGTATCTTCCTTGCCATCTGCATTCTCCCTGGGGGGTTCCCCTTCCTGTGCCCGAAGCTTGCTTGACGCGCGCCGACGAGGCTCCCATGCGGCCCTCTACCGCCTGCGCAGGGTGTCAAAACCCCCTCCATTTAACGAACCGACCGCCGCCGCACAAGGGGAGAAATGCCCGAAATGTCAATTTTCTTGACTCGGCTGCCGGGGGCCCGTGGCAGCGGGGCCCTGAGACCGGGGGAGATGGCCTGCATATTGTGCCGCCGAAGGCCCCGAGACACCCCGCACACACGGGAAAGGCGGGATTTGACGAATCCTGGAAACTGGTGTATATTTCACGCGGCAGGAGCGGCCTCTGGGGGATGTCGCGCCGGTAGGTGCTTTCCGGTTGTGTTATACAGCCCTTATTAGGGGGGGTATGACGGTGGCTCCTGCTGTACAGACAAAACGCGTTCGCGAGGTATTCATAAACTCCATCCGTACGCTTACCGAGGCGGTCGAGGCAAAGGATCCCTACACCGCCGGTCATTCCAGGCGCGTCACCGAGCTCTCCGTGGAAATCGCCTGGAATATGGACATATCGCGCACCGAGGTCGGCCAGGTACGCCTGGCGGCGATGCTCCACGACGTCGGCAAGATCGGCGTGAGGGAAGCCGTCCTCAACAAGGAAGGCTCTCTCACCGACGAGGAATACGACCACGTTATGCAGCATATGGAAATCGGCCGGCGCATCCTCGACCCGATTCTCCACGGCAGCAAGGTACTCGACATTGTCTACCATCACCACGAGAGATTCGACGGCAAGGGACGGCCGGCCGGGCTGAAGGGGCACAAAATCCCTCTCGGCGCGCGGATAATCGGCCTGGCCGACGCCGTGGACGCGATGAGAAGCGTGCGCCCCTATCGCCCCGGCATCTCTCCCGCCGGAATCGTCCAGGAGGTTGAAAAAGGCTCCGGAACCCAGTTCGACCCTGCGGTCGTGGATGCCTTCTTCCAAACTCATTACGGCAGCGAGCTCCTGGAGGCGAAGAAAAAAGCCGCAGAATCCGCCAAGGAATCCGCCAAGGAAGTTATCCCTGAAGCTGACAACGGCCCGGCCGGCGAAAAGCCGTACGAGGGCGCCGACGGGGGAAAGACACCCCAGCCGGAAGAGGTCGTCGTGCCGGATGAGCCTCCCCGTGAGCCGCTTTATTCGCGCAAGGAAATCGCCGCGAAGATCCTGAATCTCGAGGAAATCAAGGCCCTTCCCTTCGTCACTGCCGAGATCCTTAATCTCACGTCTACCTCGTGCAGTGACATAAACGCTCTCGCGAACACGATCCTGCGTGACCCGGCTCTCGTGGCAAAGATTATGAAACTCGCCAACACATCGTACTACGCCACCAAGGAACGCGTCCAGACACTCGATCGCGCGTTGGTCAATATCGGCTACGCCGGGATACGCGAGGTTGCGCTCGGCGTGGCGGTTATCGACCTCTTCCAGAGCAAGAAGGGCGGTCACGGACATCTCGACCGGTTTTCCCTGTGGCGCCACCAGATTGCCTGTGGTGTCCTTGCAAGGTCCTTGGCAGCCCAGGGGCAGGTGATCTCGCCGGAGGAGGCTTTCGCGGCCGGCATCCTCCACGACCTAGGCATCGCCGTCCTCGACGACCTCTTCGGCGAAGAATACGCCGCCTGCACCGGCTATGCGATGGCAAAGGGAGTGCCGCTGGTCGAGGCGGAACGGGCCTTCATCGGCGCGGACCATACCCAGGTCGCCGATGAGCTCTCACAGGCCTGGCACCTCGCCGATAATTTCCGCCTCCCGATGGAAATGCACCATATGTCGTGGTCGAAACTCGATGACCTCCCAAGGCAGGACGCTCACACCGTGATGCTCGTCAAGATCGCCGACACACTCGCCCGCAGCCTTATGGTGGGCTCGGACTGCGATCCCATCCTCGAGGATATCCCTCGGTCGGCCTTCCGCAAGTTGAAGCTCGACGGGAAGAAAATCGAGAAGGCCCTGGAGTCCTTCCAGGAGGACCTGTTCGACCTGGAGGCCGTCTTCCTGTTGCACGCCGACGGCAACGAGAACAGCCTCCTGCAACCTGAGAAACCGCAGGAACTCGCCGGAAGGGCCGCTCTCTTCGTCGGTCCCGCAGAGAAACCGCTCGACCCAGTTCGCAAGCTCTTCGATACGCTCGAACTCAACACCTATGCGGCAGAGAGCATCCGCCAGGGCTTTAACATCCGGCGCCCGGAGGTTGTCATCCTGCAGGGAAAGGACGCGCCACGCATAGAGGCCGCGTTGCGGGAGCTCTCAAACCTTTCCCAGGAGGGCAGCGTGGGCGCGGTAAAAGTGCTCATCCTCGGCAAGCCCTCGCAGAACGGGAGACTCGCCTCGCTCTATCCCCCCAGCTGCACGGGAGTCGTCGAGGAGCCCTTCAGCGTCCCCGGCCTGCAGAGGAACCTTACCGTACTCTTTGCCAACTGACCCGTGCGGCCGGGACGAAGCGAAGGGGACATCCAAGAGGGAACGAGTGTTTTCTACTTGCCCACGCAGAAGCGGCTGAAGACCTCCTCCAAGAGGTCCTCCACGAAGTCCTCACCCGTGAGACTTCCCAACGCCTGGACGGCTTCCCGGACATCAAGGGACACAATCTCGTCACCGGCGCGGCGCCCAAGGGCCTCCAGGGCCCTCCCGAGCGCCCCTGCCGCCTCTTCCAGGCAGGCCTTCTGCCTCTCCTCTAAGAGAAACCGGGTTCCCGAAAGGTCGATGCGTCCCCCGAAAACGTGCTCGGCCAGGGCCAGCTCCAGTTCGCCCTTCCCCCGGCCCGTGACGGCCGAGACCTCGACTACCTCCTCGCCGCCGAAGGTGCCTCTCCAGTCGTCGGCCGTTACCGCCAGGCCCTTGTCCGCCTTGTTCAGCACTGTGATGTGCGGCAGTCGGCAAACCTCTTCGTAAAGGCGCCTGGCCTCGGCACCGGGTTTCCTGGAGGCATCCACGACGAAAAGGACGACCTGGGCCTCCTTTACAACGAGGTGCGCGCGTTCGACCGCGATCCGCTCGACGACCTCGGCCGCGGTCCGCACCCCGGCCGTGTCCACCAGCAGGAAATGCGCACCCTCTATCTCGACGGCCGCTTCGAGGAAATCGCGCGTGGTGCCGGGGGCGGCCTCGACAATCGCCTCCGGTGAGCCGGCCAGCATATTAAAAATGCTCGATTTGCCGGCGTTGACCGGCCCGTAGAGCACCGCCACGACCTCCTCCCGGAAGACCCTGCGCGCGCGGCTGGTTTCCAGTATCCCGCCCACCGCCCGAAGTGATGACCGGATGGTTTCCCGCTGTACGCTCTCCGGTGCGAAGGTTATGTCCTCCTCTGAGAAATCAAGCCCCGCTTCAATCTCCACAGCCAGGTCCAGAAGCGGCCGCCGGACGCCTCTTACCTCACCCGAAAGGTCACCGCGAAGCGCCGACAGCGCAAGATGCTCCTCGGCGTCGCTGCGCGAGGTGATAAGCCGAAGCACCGCCTCGGCCTGGGCCAGGTCTATCCGACCGCTGAGGAACGCCCGGCGCGTGAACTCCCCCGGCTCGGCGAGCCTGGCCCCACCGCGCCGCATCTGCCCCAGTATCGCGCCCAGAAGTGCAGGCGAACCCGCCGTGTGAATCTCTACAACATCCTCGCGCGTGTAGGACCTCGGCGCCCGCATCACGTACACCACGACCGGAAACGGCGCCGTGTCCGGCAGCAGGAACCTCCCCTCGCACATCAGGAACGTACCGCTGGCAAGAGGCTCGCTCAGGCACCGCGACACGACCTCAAGCGCCTTCGCACCGGAGAGCCGCACTATCCCCCTGGCAGAGCGACCGCGCGGCGTGGCAATCGCCACTATGGTGTCCTTGTCCACCTCGCACCTCTCCCTTAAGGGGGGGGCTTTGACCCCTCTCTGCTATGGAGGCCACGGACGTTGTCCGTGGCAATCGACTGACCTTCCGCGGGCAACGTGCCTCGTCGCTACGAGCGATGTTCGTGCCACGGCGGGTCTTGCCCCGCCGTGCGGGTCATAATTTCGCGTGCGCCAGCCAACAAGTAGGGCGGACATTCTTGTCTGCCGAGCGTTTATTCCGCGTGCGCTAAAGCGCACCCTACGTGACTGACCTTCTGCGGGCGCGATAAATCGCGCCCCTACACGTGATATGTGCGCCACGGCGGGTTTTACCCCCAACTACGGGGGCGGGATCATTTCATTGTGGGCACGACAATGCCGCGCATCAGCACTTTCTGGGCGGAGAGGAAGACTATGATGGTGGGAATAGCCGCCAGGATGAGCGATGCCATCAATACGTAGGGCACGGATCTCGTGGTTTGCTGAAACTGCTGCAGAAACACCATCAGGGTCCACATCTTCTGGTCCTGGCAGGTGGTCAGCGCCCAGAGGAACGACCCGTAGGACGACCCGAAGGCAAACAGCGCGATAACCGAGAGCACCGGCAGTGAAAGCGGAAGCGTGATGGTCCGGAACATCCTGAACTCGCTTGCCCCGTCTATGGAGGCGGCCTCGTAGAGCTCCTGGGGCAGGGCGTCGAAGAAACCCTTGAGGAGAAAGACGTAGTATCCGTTCGCAAGCCTCGGCAGAACAAGCGCACCGAAGGTATTCAAAAGGTGCAGGCGCTTTATCATCAGGAAGTTCGGTATCATCGTCACTTCCGCTGGAAAGGCCATCGTGGCCAGCATAAAAATGAGGATCTTCGAGGAGTAGCTCAGCTTGTACCGCGAGAGGGCGTAGGCCGCCATCGGGTTTATCGTAACCTGCGAGAGCACGGTGAGCGTCACGAGTATAAAAGTGTTGATGAGCGGGCGCCCCTGGAGGAACACGCGCTTGAAAACGTACACGTAGTTGCGTGTGAAGTAGTCCCAGCGAATGTCCTTCTTGTTGGTCTTAAGGTCGTAGTAATCGTCCTCACGCCAGGGGGGCTCAACATCCTCGAAGGAGGCGAGGTCGGCACCCCAGGCGAGGTTGAGTGCCGCGATATCGGTGTACTTGTCCTTGAGGTACCGCTGAAAACGCACGTCGGCGGTGTCGATTATGACGGCGTCGAGCGGGGCCTTGTTCTCATAGTAACCCTGCCAGTTGAACAGCGCCAGCGATTCCCCGGGCATATACTCGGCCAGAACAACCGTCTCAAGGGAAGAAGCGTTATCCCCGGTTTTACCGTTGTACTTGGCGACGTCGCCGTAGGTGTCCTTCAAGTATTCAAGGTAGGAGTCCCGGCAGCGCTCGACGTCGAGGCGCACGTAGCGCATCGGGATTTTCTTCCGCAGGAAGACCTCCCAGTCGTCGCCCTCTTTGCCTTCCGGCTTCGCTGACCTGAAGGGGATTTCCCAGAAATAACCGTACGATGAGCCCCAGGAGTCGTTTAGCGCTTCGATTGAGCCGTAAGTGTCGTAGAGGTATTTATCGTAGATGGGCTTAGTCGTCATAACGTTCATCATACGGTCGGGCAGGGTCTTGCGGCATTCGAGCCATTCGCCGGTTTTCTTCCTGGTGTCCGGGTTCCAGGAGTGGCGGTCATAGGCGTCGAACCCTATGTAAACCACTATGTAGGATTTGGCCTGCTCCTCGATTGCGTCCTGCATATCCTCGAGAACCGGGTACTTTTTCTCAAGGTACTTTTGAAAGGCCACGTCCGTTTCGCCGATGGGCATTATGTAGGCGTGGAAGAAAGTGTCCTTGTACTTGAGCGGCAACGCCTTCCTGAAAGTGTGCCAGTCGCCTATGCGCGCCTTAAACTCAGGCGACTCGAGGTCGTACTCCTTCAGGACGGGTTCCATCTCGATGTAGCGGCCGTACTTGCGCTTGATCGTGCGTCCCGATATTTCCTCCTCGAAAGGCTCCTCAATGTGGTACCTCAGCTTGAAAAGGTCGAACTGCTCGCGCTTGTTTTTCTCCTCAAGATACTTGGTCATCAGCGCCTTGTCGTTGTAGAAATACCTCGGAACGAGGCGGTACTCCTCGAAGTCGGTCTGGGAGGCAAACGATGTTGCAAACATTATCAGGAAGGGGTACACCGTGGTTATCGAGCCGGCAATAAGGACGCCGTAGACAAAGATTATGACGCTTCTGAGTCTCAGCGACTTCCGGCCGATTCGTGGGATAATCGGCATAACATCCTTCCGTCTGGTTTATACCTTGGCTTCTTGTACCGCGCCTGCGGTAAACGTCAACCGCTGGAATATTCTCAGCTGGTAAAGGGTGAACCCGATAAGCATGGTGCCCATAATCCACGCCATCGCCGTGGCATAGCCGAACTTGAGATAGAGAAAAGCATTGAAGAATATCTCGAGGCTCAACGTGTGTGTCGCCTTCTCGGGCCCCCCCATAGTCATCACGAAGATGTTCTGAGTTGCGTGGAAAGAGCCTATGAAGGCGCCGAAGAAGTTAATGAGGATAAGGCCTTTGAGGTACGGCAGCGTAACAAGCCTGATCTTGGCAAACGGCCCTGCGCCGTCGATCTCGGCCGCCTCGTAGAGCTCGTCGGGGACGGTCTTTAGCGCTGCGAGGTATATGATGCTGCCCGGCCCGGCGCCGGCCCACACACCCGGGATAATCACGCAGATCATCGCCAGGCGCGGGTCCTGGAGCCACTCCTGTGGTGGAATCCCGAAGAAGCCTATTATCTGGTTCAGGAGCCCCGCAGGGCTCGGGCTGTAAAGCAGCTGCCTCCAAAGGAACATAAGTACCAGGGCCGATGTCAGGGCCGGCAGATAGAAAAGCACCCGGAAGGTGATCTTGAACCTGGGAACCTCCGAGAGGAAAAGTGCCAGGATAATCGGCGTGACAAACCCAAACGTTATGGTGAGTGCACTGTAATAGAC
>JAGHCE010000146.1 GCA_021160625.1 Planctomycetota bacterium
CACCGACGTGGACCTGCCGGCGGCCCGCGCGAGGCTTGCGGGGCTTCCGGCGGACAAGGAAGCGTCCTTCGAGATCGACCGCGACGACCAAGCGCTTACGATAGCGCTTGTGCCCACGATAAAGGGGAAGGTCGAGGGCGAGGAGCTGGACTGCCCCCGGTGGAATATGACGGTAAAGACCATCAACAAGTTCGAGAACCCGGACCTTTACTTCGTCCGCAAGGAAGGTGTCTTTATCTTCGGAGTCAAGTTCCCCGGCAATGCCGCCTCAAGCGGCCTGCGCCGCAACGACATAATAACGAAGATCGACGACAAGCCCGTGAACACGCTCGAAGACACCAAGACGGTTTACGAGAGCGTGGTCGACGCAAAATCCAAGCGCACGCGCATCACGCTTGAGATAATCCGAGGCGGGATAACCAGGCAGGCGGTCCTGGATTTTTCCAGGGAATACAAATCGGACTAAGAAACTCGAGGCGAGGTTTTTTGCCAAGGAGAAAGGTTATGTCAAGGATACTCCCGGCGATGCTGCTGGCCCTCGTTTGCATTGCAGCCCCCTTAGCGGCCGCCGAGGCCCCGGACGCAAAGGCCGCCAAGGCCCCGGACGTCAAGGCCATCAACGATTCCTTCGACAAGTCGATCGTAAAGGTCCTCTATCACCTGCGCTACGACCAGGGCGTGGCGCCAGGGCAGGGCTACCGGCCCTGGCGCGGCGGCGGCAACTATAGCAATGAAAACAGCGCTCGGGAAGCCCTGCAGGACGAGCGACCGCTTACCAGTTCCGGCTTTCTCCTGGCGGGGGACCTCGTCGTCACCGACGACCCTATGCTCGAAGACCGCTTCATCAGCCGGATCGAGGTGGAGGCCTCCGGCAAGAGGTACGCGGCCGTACCGGAGAAGTTCGCGCTTTCCAACAGGGGCCTGTTTCTGAGGCTCGAAGCGCCGGTCGAGGGGGGCGTGGCGGTTAAGTTCGACGCCGAGGCCGAAGGCCCCTACTACGTGGTGAGGAGACACTGGACCAGCGATGACTGGTCGATGGAATTGAAGCCGCTTGAAGAGACCTTCGCCATCGACAAGAGCGGCCAGCAATATGCTATGAGCGCCAGTGGGGGGCTCGTGGCGACCGGCAGCGGCGTCGCGGTAGGCGCCGTGATGTCGCGGGTGCGGCGAGTAGAGACGCCCTGGAAAGGCTCACCGCTGGAGTGGCCGACCATGGATGCGGCCGAGTTCACGGCAAAGCTCGAAAACATAAGACAGGCGGCGGCTTCAGGGTTGCTCGCGGTGACGATCAAACTGCGTCTGCATACGTCCCGCAGGGACGAGTCGTACTATTACCGAGGCGGCAGCCAAGGCGAACAACGCACCGAAATCGAGGCCGTAGGCGTCCTTCTGGCGCCGGGAAAGGTCCTGGTGCTTAGCGATCTTTCGCGCCGCGACACGGCCCGGATAGAGTCGATGACGGTTTCCTGCGGAGAGGCCAGCGCAGACCTCTCCATAGACGGAGCGCTCAAGCGTTTCAGCGGCATCCTGGCCTCGTTCGAGGGCGACCTCGAAGGCGCCAAGGCGGTGACACCGGCCGACATCAAGCTCGCAGAGGAGGTCGAGACACTCCTGGTCGCCGACAGGCTCTCCCTCGACAAGTTCGCCCGCGACGAGCATTTCCTGCGCGCCCGCGTGCCCGGCGACTCGGTGGGTTTCAAGGGACTCGGCTGGCCGCACCCGAGCTCGGGGGCCGGCAATGCCTTTCTGTTCACCCTTGACGGCAAGCTCGCCGCCATCCCCCTCGCATTGCGCAAGACCCTGCGTATGGGAGGGCAGCGTGACTATGACTATGGCTACCGGGACAAGCAGTTCCTGGCGATGCCGATGCGCAGGCTTGAGGAAATGCGGAGCGATATGAGCGAATACGTTGACGCGGATTATAAGCCGCTCTCCGAAGAGGAGTCGAAGCGCCTCGCGTGGCTCGGCATTGAGGCCCAGGGGCTCGATATCGACCTTGCCAGGGCGCAGAACGTGTCGCTGGCTACAAGGGGCGGGGAAGTCGGCGGGATAATCTCGCACGTGTACAAGGGTTCGCCGGCAGAGGCCGCAGGCGTCGAGACCGGTGACGTGCTCGTGCGTTTCGAGATTCCCGGTCAGGCCAAGCCCGTCGATTTCAAGCCCGGCGAAACACAGAGTATGCAGTTTCCCTGGGCGCAGCTTGACCAGGTGCCGGACATTTACTTCGAACGGCTGCCGCGTCCGTGGCCTTCACGCGACAACACCCTCACCAAGTTCCTGACCCAGGTCGGCATCGGCAAGAAAGTCACGGCCGTCTTTCTGCGAAAGGGCGAGGAGCGCCGCATTGATTTTGTGCTCCAACTGGGCCCCAGGGATTTCGCTTCCGCGGCCAAGTTCGAAGACAAGGAGACAGGCCTCACCGTAAAAAACGTTACCTACGAGGCGAGGCATTACTTCCATATGGATGACAGTGACTCTGGCGTCGCCGTGGCGGAGATAAAGCCCGGCAGCAAGGCCTCCGTCGCCGGTCTCAAGCCCTGCGAGATTATCACGCAGGTAAGCGGAAAGCCCGTCGCAAACATCGAGGAGTTCAAAAAGGCCCTTGCCGACGGCGGCGAGCTGCCGCTGACCGTGCAGCGAATGTCGCAGTCGCGCGTCGTGCGCCTGCCGCTTGAGCCGAAGGCGCAGAAGGAAGAAAAAGCCGCTCCCGAAGAAACCTCTTCCGAAAAGACCGCTCCCGAAGAGGCCGACGAGGAGGAACCGTTACCCGTACCGGCCGAGTAGCGACTTACGCGCTGCGCAGGTCGCAACGACACCGGTTTACGCAGGGGCGCTGCGTTTGAGGCGTTTGGATGAGCGGCTGGCGTCGGCAGGCAACTTGCGGGCCTTTTTCGGCGCGGAGTCCTCAGGCGCCGGCGGCAGGTGGGTTTTCTTCAGTTTCTTGAGGATGCTCTTGCGGCCCTTCTTCTTGAGGTAGGCGAAGAATTCCTCCGGAGACTTTATGTAGGTGAAATTCTGCGGCATGTTTCGCTCGCAGGTCTCCATCTCGAACTCCCTGCAGACAAGCGGCCGCTGGTCGTATATGTCACAGCGCCCGTCAACGAGATGCCGACAGGGGCTCATAAACTCGACGAACCACTCCTTTTTGCCGGCGTTTTTCGCAACGACGACCTGGGTATTGAAGTGGTAGAGGTAAAAGAGCATATCCGAGTGGTCTCTCAAGGATTTCGGAGGGTCCACCTCGATGGCCACCGTCCTGCAGCAGATCTGGTCGCAGTCGAAGCAGTGGAGCAGGTCGCCCTTTTTCTTCCCGCCTTTCCCGCCCTTTTTGCCCGATGCCTTGTCTTTCTTCGCCATACCGATTGATCCTCTCCTGTTTGCCGCTTCTGAAAAAAAGCCCCGCAGCCGCGCCGTGACGGGGCTTCTATGCCCAGTGAAGAAAGCGCAGGCCGTCCGGACCGTCGTCGCATTCGATGTACGAGCCGTCCCCGCCGAAGGCGCCCAGCCGGTAGAGCTCGCACGGCCCGCGGGGCGTCTGGTAAACGCCCTTTCCCTCGATGTGGGTGTGCCCGCAGACTATCGTATCGGCCCCCAGCGCGAAGTGTTCGGCAACCGCGTCGTCGTTTATGCCCAGCACCCACTGAGGTTTTGCCGCCACGGCGCGCCTGGAGTGCGCCCGGAACAACCGCGCCGCGGCCCTCGCCAGGAAACTCGGCAGATGCCTGAGGAGGCGCTCGGTCACCGGGTGGCGCAGGAAAGCCCTCATCCTGTGATAGCGCACGTCGTTCGTGCAGAGCATATCGCCGTGGCACAGCAATACCTTTCCGCCGCAGATTTCCTCGATGGAATAGTCCCTGACCAGCTTGAAGGAAAACCGCCGCGCCAACTCTTCGCCTATGTAGAAGTCCCTGTTACCGTGGTAGAAGGTGACCTCGGTGCCGGCGGCCCCCAGCGCCCCAATCGCTTCGAGCACGCCCTTGTAGGGCGCGAACTTCGCCTGTTTCGGGCCGAACCAGAAGTCGAAAAGGTCGCCGAGGATGAAAACGCGCCGCGCCGAAGGGCATACCTCCGCCAGGAAACGCTCCAGCGAGGCTGCACCCTGCAGGCCGCCCTCGCTGACATGGGCGTCGGAAAAGATGATCGCCTCCGCCATCAGCGTTTCTTTCGCCTGAAAGGGACCTTTACCCAGTCGACTATCTTACCGAATAGGCCGCTGGGTGCCAGCGTCACCTTCGGAGAAGCAAACGATCCGCGCATCCGCGCCTTGACGATATTCCTGCCCATCTCTCCGGCTATGAGGCTTACGACGGGAATCCGCCCGGGCCGCGAATAGAAAGTCATCTCAAGGGTCCCGTCAAAGCCGATCTCGCCCCTGCCGAGTATGGTTGCGGGGGCGCTCGACATCGAGAACTCGTCCACAAGGACCTTCCGGCGGGCGAACTTGCACTTGACGCGTGCCTCGGTGAACTGCGTCCTCTCGGGGATTTGGAGGTTCAACACGTTGAATATCGCCAGGACCGCCGGCACCTCCCACAAGGTGCCGTCCCTGACGACCGCCTCGCAGGTACCTATGAGGTCACCTGCGTCGTCACTCAGGCTCACAGCCTCGACCCTGCCGTAGGCCCTGCCCGCAAGCCCCTCTTTCCTGAAATCAAAGGTCTTTTCGATAACCTGGTCAAGGGCCAGGGAGTCAAACGTCGCGATAAAACCGTATCCTCCGCCCGGGGAAAGCGACAGGCGTCCCTCGCCAGCGATCCTGCCGCCCAGGACATCGCTTTCGAGGTCGTGAAGCGCGATCTCGTCCTCACCCTTTTCGAGAATGAACCTGGTGCGGCCCAGCTTCCTTCCCTCGAACCTCAGGCTTTCCAGGCGCCCCCTGGAGACGAATGTCGAGACGCCGTTTTGAAACCGCCCCGATACGTCAAGGTACCCTTTGAGCTCTTCAAACGCCTTGCCGAAACACAGGTTCAGGTCCCCGCAGCCGACCGCCAGGTCATAGTCCGCATCGACTTCGTCACCCTCGCGCCGGCAGTCAATGTCGCCCCACAGGTCTATGCGGCCGCGAATCCCCGTCTCCTCCAGGGCCGCCCTGAGGCTCTCGGGCAGCCTTCCGGTGAGGGCATCCTCCGCAAAAAGCCCACGGGCGTCAAAGTGCGTGAACCACTCTCCCTCGTCCTGTGACGGCGTGATGCCTCCCGTCGCCGCGACGCGCACCGGCGGCCTCGACAGAAACGCCGTTCTCACAAACGGCATAAGTACGAGCGCATTGTCCGGGAATACCCAACCCTCGAGGCCCTTGACATCGACGTAACCCGCGCTGTACCCCACCGACACATTCGCGCCTCCCAGGGCCACCGGCATTTCCTCCGGCAGGAACCGTCCGTTGCGTATCTGCGCGTTCATCCCCCTTGCGGTCAGCCCGCCGTCAGCATCCCGCGACAGCACAAGCGCCGCGTCCGCTTCGCCGCAAAGACCGAGTGATTCGATCCGCCGGCGCCAGTCCTCCGGCAGCACGCCCTTGAGTTCGGCGTCGACCGGAACCCTCTCACCGGAAATTTCAAGCTCCGCCTCCCCCGAAGAGGTGTCAGCCCGGCCCGATACGGAAATGACGGCCTCGTCGTGTTTGAACGAAAGCCCGGCAATCTCGACGGCGGTGCCCCTGAAGGCAAACTCCCCCTTGCCGTCGGTGAGCCGGTACGGGAAGCCCTTGTACGTGGCGTCCACGCCGCGCAGCGCCACGTCAACGCCGACCAAGAGCGGTGCGCCGGACTTCTTTGCTATTTCCACTTCGGTGTCCACCAGCCCCGATGGGGCGCAGTCCTTCCAGAACGCCGCCGCTTTCTCCGGCACAAGTACGCGGATGTCCTCCTCGAGCGGCATACTTGTCGCCACAACCCGAACGTCGACGTCGAGCGCCGTGCCCAGGCCCGTGACTGTGCCGCTGCAGAGAACCTCCGTCTGTCCCCGGTGCCCGACCAGGTCGGCAAGCTCCAGGTCTCCCTTTGAGTACGCAAGCCGCCCGGTTATCCCCTCAATCGTGAGCGGAAAGGCGTCATAAGTGACCCTCACCCCCTGCGGCAACACGTCCAACGAGACATCGTAGCGTTTTCGCGGGCCCTTCTCTCGCACGATCTCAGCGACCGCGTCCACTACGCCCTCCGGGTGGAACTTGTCCACCTCCCGGCGCACCGTCTGCCGCAATGCGCCAAGAAGTTCGTCGGTAATGTGTGTGTCCTTCGCCTCAACCTGGACCTCGATACCCGCATTGCGGCCGTAGCCGATGCTGCGCCCTGAGAGCGTGACCGCGCCGCCGAGGGCCTTGCCCTTCACCTTCTCAAAGGAAACACCCTCGCTGGCAAAGTGCATGTTGCCGACAAGGTCACTGACGCCCACGGGGAAGTAGAAAAATTTCCCGCCGCAGTCCTTCAAGACCGCCTCCACGTCAAAATCCCAGCCCCTCTCGTGCGAGTAGCCCGCAGTGCCCGAGACGTCGGCTATACCCGAGGGCTCATAAATATCATATACGCGCCTGGCCCTTGGCGGTATCCTGCTGCGCAGGCCTCTGCCGAGGTCGATGTCAATCACCTTGAACGTCGCACTGAAGATTTTTTGTGCAACGTCGCCGCGGCCGCTCAGGCGCCC
>JAGHCE010000064.1 GCA_021160625.1 Planctomycetota bacterium
AACAGGCGGGGGAAACCCCGCTTCGGCCTACGGCCTCAGCCGCGTTCCCCCCGCCTCAAACTGTATACCATGTCGTGGCACAACTTGTAAACCATGTCATGGCACTTGACAATGCCTCGCCCCTACAAATACAATGTGGTACTGGTGGCTGTGTAGGGGCGCGATTTAGCGCGCCCTCGTCTCCCGGTGGCAATACCGGGCGCAATAAATTGCGCTCCTACAAATGCGATGTGCCACTGATGGCTTGTTCTCCTGCGGGGCAATGCTTGCCTGCACGGCCCTTCATCCGTATATTCAATGACCGCGAGGACCAGTCGGCGCCTTCATCGGCGGCGGGCGGGCCTTGCTTGGCGTATCGTGCCCCGACCGGTAAGGCGTGGTGATACTATGGTGGCCGAGGAAGTCTGGACAACCGTCAAGATACTCAAGTGGACCACTGAGTATTTCAGGAAGCACCACGTGGCCGAGCCGAGGCTCGACGCGGAGCTTTTGCTTTCGGCGGTCCTGGGCGTCGAGCGCATCAGTCTCTACACCCATTTTGACAGGCAGCTTGCCGACGACGAGCTGGCCCGCTTCAGGGCGCTCGTCGAGGAACGCGCCGCCGGCCGCCCCGCGAAGTACATCACCGGCCGTACGGAGTTTTACTCCAGGGCGCTCGCCGTGGACGAGAGGGTTCTCATCCCCCGCCCGGAGACCGAGATTGTCGTCGAGCGGGCGCTCGCGATCCTCACCGCAGGCCCTGACACCAGGTTTCCCCTCGTCGCGGACATCTGTACCGGCAACGGCGCGATCGCGGTCGCCCTCGCGACCAACTTCACCGGCGCCACCTACATCGCGACAGACTCCTCCCCCGGCGCCGTTGAGGTCGCCCGGGACAACGCCGTCGAAAACGGCGTCCGCGAAAAAATCGAGTTCCTGATCGGCGACCTTTTCGATCCGCTTGTCACGATGGGTCTTGAGGGCAAGGTGGACCTCGTCGTCTCGAACCCGCCATACGTCAGCGAGGCCGAGTGGACTAAGCTGCCGCGAGAAATCAGGAAATACGAACCCCGCGCGGCGCTCGTCGCCGGCGCCGACGGCACCGAAATCCAGAAGCGCCTGCTCGATGACGCCCGCACGTTCCTCTGTCCGGGGGGCACGCTCCTTTTGGAAATGGACTCCTCCCAGCGCGAGGCCCTCGAAGAGACGGTCGCCGGCTTTGAAGAATACGCCTTGCCCACCTTTCACCAGGACTACGCAAGGCACTGCCGTGTCCTCGAAGTGGAGACGCTCCAATGATAGGAATTACGAAGCTCCTCACCGGCACTGCCACGGTTTCCGCCGCCGTAAGGGCGCGCCCCGGTGCCGATGTCGGCCTGCTTCAGTTTTCCGCCGAGGCCAGGCCCGTCGTCGTCTGGAACATAACCGGCGACTGCAACCTGAAATGCCGCCACTGCTACGCCGCCGCCTATGCCGACGCAGACCGCCCGGAGCTTTCGACCGCCCAGGCCCTCGCATTCATCGAGGACCTCGCGGCAATGAAGGTGCCAGTGGTCATCTTTTCCGGCGGCGAGCCGCTTATGCGCCGGGACATCTTCGAACGCGCTGCCGCCGCCGCCGCCGCGGGGCTGCGCCCTGTCCTCTCCACGAACGGCACGCTGATTACCGCCGACGTGGCCGACAGGCTGAAGGCCGCATCGTTTGCCTACGTCGGCGTCTCCCTCGACGGCATTGCCCCTACCCACGACTATTTCCGCAACCGCGCCGGCGCGTTCGACGAAGCGATAAGCGGCCTTCGCCGGGGTGCTGACGCAGGGCTCCGCACAGGCGTCCGCTTTACCCTCACACATCGAAACTTCCCCGACCTCGAGGCCGTCCTCGACCTCGTCGAAAAGGAAGGCATCAAACGATTCTGTATGTATCACCTTGTATATGCCGGCAGGGGCAAGGATATTATCGAACAGGACGCCGCGCCCGAAGAGTCCCGCAGGGCGGTCGAAATCCTCATCGCAAAGGCCCTTGACTGGCACGAGAGAGGCGTCGAAACCGAGATTCTCACCGCCGACAATCACGCCGACGGCGTCCTCGTCCTGAAATACGTCGAGGCCCATAACCCCGCCCGCGCCGGGGAGGTCCGTACACTCCTCGAAATGTCCGGCGGCTGCTCCGCCGGCCGCAAAATCGCCGCCGTCGACCCCGCCGGAAACGTGTGCCCCTGTCAGTTCTGGACCCACGAATCGCTCGGAAACATCCTCGAACGGCCCTTTTCTGAAATCTGGCACGACGAGGCGAACCCGCTCCTTGCTAAGCTAAGAAGCGCCGTCACCCCCCAAAGCCCCAGCAGCCGCCTGGCCCGCTGCGCCTACCGCGACCTCTGCCGAGGCTGCCGCATCCGCGCCCGCGCCGCCACCGGCGACACCTGGGCCGACGACCCCCAATGCTACCTCACCACCGCCGAAACAGGTAATTAGCCGACCCGTGAGCCCGGCTGAAGGCCAAAAAGCGCGGCAAGATGCCGCAAAGGCTGTCATTCCGTGCGGATTTGCGACTTTTAGCGATTCGAGGATATTTGTCTAATGTCAGCACTTAAAGCAGTCGACATACTCTATGTTGTGGCCGTGCAGTAGCCATACGCAATATACAGGGTACGTCGTGAAGAGGGAAAGAAAAGCACAAAAAGTTTGCTCGAAAAGGTACGGCGATGCTTCGCGCGTGTTGTAAGTGCGTGTGTTGCATAAGGTTACGGTTGCTGTAAAAAATGTGTAAACTTGTAAACTTTTTGAGAAAGCGCTTGCAAGATGGGGATATGGCCATATACTTGGACCCCAGATATAGTGGTCGCCTGTACAACTATCACCATATCGTGTGTGTCGCATTTGCAACGATTTTTAGCAGGGTTGGGCTTTTACGACGCGAATTCCGGCGCAATGTTGGCTTTTCTGGGTTTTTCGGAGGTTGTTTTACACGTCTTTTGCAATTTCCTTTGGGCTTTCCGAAGGTATTCTGACGGGTTCTTGAGGGGTTTTAGGGATGCGCTGTCCGTTTTGCAAGGAGCTGGAGGACAAGGTCGTCGACTCGCGGATGAGCGAGGATGGCTCGGCAATCCGGCGGCGGCGGGAGTGTCTCTCCTGCGGGCGGCGGTTCACGACGGTGGAGGTGGTCAAGGAACTGCGACTGCGGGTGGTGAAGAAGGACGGCTCTCGCGAGCCGTTCGAACGCGGCAAGATTATGGAGGGGCTCATTGCGGCGTGCTACAAGCGGCCGGTAGCGGTTGAAAAACTCGAAGCGATAACGGCGCAGGTTGAGCGGCAGGTGCTGCAGAAATTCGACAGGGAGGTGGAATCGCGCTACATTGGGGAGCTGGCTATGAGGCGGCTTCGCGAGGTGGACAACGTCGCGTACGTCCGGTTTGCGTCGGTGTACAGGGCGTTCAACGATGCCGGTGAGTTCTTTGACGCGCTGAAGCCGCTCCTGGAATCAAGCGACCCCGATGAGCCGACAAGCGACGAGGGCGACGGAAAAGGAACAGGCGTAATCATACCAGGCGACAGCAAGAATGAGGGAAGGGAGGGTACACAATGAGCGTCAAGTCAGTACGCAAGCGCGACGGCAGGGTGGTTTCATTCAATGAGATGCGGATCGCGGACGCCATTTTCAAGGCGGCCTGTGCGGTAGGCGGCAGTGACCGCACATTAGCGGAGGAACTGGCGGCGGTCGTCACTATGTTTCTCGAAAAGAATTACGACGGCGGCGATCCGGGCATCGAGGACATACAGGACCTGGTGGAAAAGGTGCTTATCGAGACCGGCCATGCCAAGACCGCCAAGGCCTACATTCTCTACCGCGACAGGCGACTGAGGATCCGCGAGCAGATGCGCGTGCGCAAGACAACCGCCACCAAGGCCAACACCACGGATATGTCGCTCCTGGTGGATGCGGGGCACCACGACGAAATACAGCCTTGGGACAAGGCCAGGATCGCAAGCGCCCTCGTCAAGGAGGCCGACCTCGAGGAAGAACTGGCCGCCGAGATCGCCCGCGCGGTCGAGGAAAAGATATTCACAAGCGGTATACGCCGCATCTCCACGTCGCTCATCCGGGAGCTGGCCGACAACGAGCTCTTCGAGAGAGGCCTCTCGAACCGCCTCGAAATGCAGAGCGTCGTCGGTATGCCCCGCTACGATCTCGAGCAGTTAATCTACTCGAAGAGCAAGGAGAACTCGAACATCACGGCCAACAATCCCGAGGCGATAAACCTCGCCATCGCGGAGACCACCTTGAAGCAGTTCGCCCTGAAGGAGGTCTTTTCGCGCGACGTCGCGGACGCCCACCGCAAGGGGATGATTCACCTTCACGACCTGGGTTACCCGACGAGGGTGTACTGTTCGAGCCACAGCTTAGAGTACCTCAAGAAATACGGCCTGTCCCTTGAAAACCTCGACACTCAAAGCGGCCCCGCAAAGCATGCACGCACCCTGACCGGGCACTTGAACACCTTCCTCGCGTCGATGCAGGCATACTACGCGGGGGCACTGGGAATCGGCTACATCAACATCCTGTACGCACCGTACTTGGAGGGAATGTCATACGACAAGATGCGCCAGGAGGCACAGCACCTCATTTTCAGCGGCTCGCAGAGCGCATTTTCGAGGGGCGGCCAGACGCTCTTTCTTGACTTCAACATCCACACCGGCATCCCGAACTATATGAAGAACATTGCGGCCATCGGCCCCGGAGGCAAGTACACCGGCAAGACCTACGGGGAATACGAGGAGACCGCGCAGGAGTTTTGCAGGGCGCTTCTGGACGTGTGGCGCGCCGGCGACGTCAACGGGCACGTGTTCGCCTTCCCGAAGTGTGATTTCCACATAAGCGAGGACACCTTCAATGATCCGCGTCAGAGGGAGCTTCTGGACTATGCCTGCCAGATAGCCGGTGAAAACGGCAGCCCCTACTTCGTATTCGACAGGGACGAAGTAACGCTTTCGGCCTGTTGCAGGCTGCGGACGACGATAACGGACAACTATATGATAGAGCATCCGGAATCGATGCGGTTCTGCGGGTTCCAGAACGTAACCATAAACCTGCCGCAGGCGGCCTACCGCGCGGGACGAAACAACCTGCCGGCACTCTTGAAGGAAATCGACAGGGGCATAGACCTGGCGATCAAGGCACACCTGCAAAAGAAGCAGTTCATTGCGCATATGATGAGCGCGCCGAATATGCCGCTGTGGGAGATCGGAAAGCCCGCCAAGGACGGCAAGCCGTACGTGGACCTTGAGAAGGCCACTTACATCATCGGTCTCATAGGCCTCACCGAATGCGTCCAGTACGTCTCGGGCGAGGAGCTCCACGAAAGCAACGAGGCCCTGAAGCTCGGCCTGAAGATCATATCGCATATGTACTTCCGCGCGAAGGAGGCCGGCAAGGAGCACGGGCTCAAGTTCAGCCTTGAGGAGAGTCCAGCCGAAAGCGCCAGCCGGCGGCTGGTAAAGGTGGATCTCAGTCTCTTCCCGCAGGCCGCAGCAGAGGTGGTCAAGGGAGACGTCAGGTCGGACGAGCCCTACTACACCAACAGCATACACTTGAGGGCCGATGCGCAGGTGGACCTGCTGACGAGGATCATAAAGCAGGCCAAGTTCCACACGATGATAGAGTCCGGTGCGATAATACACGCGTTTGTCGGCGAGCATCTCCCCCCGACCGAAAGCGTGAGGACCTTAGTGGAAAAGACCTTCTTCAAGACGAAGGCGGCGCAGCTGACGATCTCGCCGGAGTTCACCGTCTGCAACACCTGCGGGAAGATGGCGCCGGGTCTGAGTGATTCGTGCGCATGGTGTCACTCCGACGACGTGTACGGCCTTACCAGGATCGTCGGATACTTCAGTAGGATAAAGAACTGGAACAAGTCGAAGCTCGGCGAGCTCAAGGACCGCGAAAGCGGCAGTTACTATGTGATGGGCGACAAGGTCCGCGAGCAGAAGGAAGAGGAGCTCGTTCACGCGGAATAGCCGAAGGGGGAGATAGGAGCGAATTCCCCTTGAAGAAACCCGGCGGATTGCCGGGTTCGTATGGCAGCGGGGCGAACGGCAAGCAAGCAGTGTAAAGCTGCCTTGGAGAGGCCCGGCGGATCGCCGAAGTCACTTGGGAACATAACGGACAGCGAGGGAGGAAGGATGAAGGTTGAAATCTTCGGCAAGGACGATTGCGCAATCTGCAAATCCACCAAGCGCAAGCTGGCGCACTTCGTCGAAAAGTGGGGATACGGCGACAAAGTGGATCTTGTTTTCGTCAGCATGGACACCGTCGACGGAATGGCCGAAGGGGCCTTTCAAGACGTGGATGAGATACCCACGACAATCATCTCACAGGACGGTGATGCAGTCGGGCGGTGGGACGGAGGAGTCCCGCCTTCAGCGGAAGTAAGGGAGGCACTGGCGCAATGCAGATCGTAACGACCCAGATAAAAGGTCTCATCGAAACTTCGCTTATTGACTGGCCGGGCAGGCTGGCGACGGTTATGTTCCTGCCGGGTTGTAATCTGCGCTGCGGTTACTGCCATGCCAAGGAACTCATAGAGAACGGGGGGGAGAGGCTCGACTCGATCCCCCTTGGGCAGGTCACCGACTTCCTTTCGGGTATGGCCGGGTGGGTGGACGGTGTGGTGATCTCCGGCGGCGAGCCGACGCTGCACCCGGACCTGCCGGCGCTTGCCGCCAGGATAAAGTCCCTGGGGTTTGCGGTGAAGCTCGACACGAACGGGACGCACCCGGAGGTGATTGAGCGTCTTATCACCGAAGGCCTCATCGATGCGGTCGCAATGGATGTAAAGGCCCCCCTTGACGAGCGGTACGAGAGGATCACCCGGGTAACCTGTGACGTAAAGGACATCGCCGAGTCGATCGGGATTATTATGGCTTCGGGGCTCGAGTACGAGTTACGCACAACCGTGGCGCCCTCGTTGCTGACGGTTTCGGACATCGGGGAAATTGCGGAGGCAATCCGCGGTGCGAAGGTATACGCCCTGCAGCCGTTCAGGCCGCATGCCTGCCTTGACGAGGCGATGGAACATCTGCCGCCCTGTCCGGCGAGCGTGCTCGAAGATGCAGCCAGGCTTGCGAGAGGTTTTGTCGAGCGGGTCGTGATAAGGCATTGAAAGTGGTTTTGCAGCGCGTTTAGTCGACGGCCATCGCGATGATGGTTACATCGTCTTCCACGGCGGCTTCTCCGTCGGGTCCGAATACCACCTTGCTGACTTGGTTGAGCACTTCCTCAACGGGCAGGTCGTAGTATTCGAGGCAGGCCTTCACGAAGGCCTCCTGGCCGGTTGAGCCATCGCTCCAGCGGGCCGCGTCCACGCCGTCGGAAAAGAGGACAAGCCTGTCTCCGGAAGCCAGGGTGACCTTCTCCGATTCGAACGTCTCCTCCACGATCCCGAGAAGCGCGCCCTCCACTTCAAGAGGCAGGGATGAACCGTCGGCCCTGACGAGAATTGGGTATGGGTGGCCGCCGCGTGCGTACTCGAGGGTCTTGTCGGCGGTGTTGTAGATGCAGTAGCAGATCGTGACAAAGGGGCTCTCCGAGAGGTCTTCGGAAATGAGATCGTTGTTGAGGCAGCCAAGCACCTCGTGAGGCGGTATGATGCGGTAGGAATTGCCGTTGATTTCCTTGGTTTTTATGCCCTTCTTGATGAAGACGGTCAAGAGCGCAGCCGGCACACCGTGGCCGATGGCGTCCACGATGTAGAAGGCGACGTGCGTCTCGTCGAGGCGAAAGATGTCGTAGAAGTCGCCCGCAACGCGGCCGGAAGAGACAAAATTGGTCGCAAAGTGAATGCCCTCGATTTCCGGCAGGGTCTGCGGGAGGAGCGAGGTCTGGAGCTTCTGAGCCAGGCGAAGCTCGGAGTCAAGACGGGCGTAGGCCTCTTCGAGTCGCTCGTTGATGCTGGATATCTCGCTGTTGCGCTGCTCGAGGCTGTCGTGGAGCTTCTTGATACGCAGGAGGCTCTTGGCCCTGGCGGAAAGCTCGATGGGACTTATGGGCTTGGTGAGGTAGTCGTCGGCGCCGTACTCGATCGCCCGGGTACGGGTGCGGGGGTCGTGCTGCACCGTCGAAACGATAACCGGGATGAAGTGGGTCTCGTTCTCGTTCTTGAGCGTACGGGCGATCTCCAGGCCGTCAATCCCCGGGAGAACGGCGTCCACGATAATGAGGTCCGGAGACAGGCGGCCGATGAGGTCCATACACTGACGGCCGTCGCGCGCATACCCGACGCTGTACCCCTGAGACTGAAGGACCTCGCCAAGGAGGGTAATGCTTTCGTAATCCGCGTCAGCGATGAGGATCTTCTGCGCGTTGTCCATTGGATGCCCTTGAAGCCTTAACGCAAATCCCACCAGATACAATGTATAACATTCGAGGCCCAAAGTCAAAAAGGCCGCACGGAGGGCTTCGCCCCCTTCCTGCTACGGGGGAGGGCTTCGCCCCCTCTTCGCTACGGGGGGAGGGCTTCGCCCCCTCTTCGCTACGGGGGCCACGGGCGTTGCCCGAGGCGATCAACTGACCTTCCGCGGGCGAGGCAATGCCTCGCCCCTACAAATAATCTGTGACATTGGCGGCTATGTAGGGCGCGGCTTGCCGCGCCGTGCGGACCTGGTGGCTTGCCTTACCGGTGGGATCTGTCGGGGTTGAGGGGCGGGGGAACGTGCGTTACGTAATGCAAAATGCAAACCGGCGCAGGTCTCGAAG
>JAGHCE010000148.1 GCA_021160625.1 Planctomycetota bacterium
CGGGCGCGCGCCCGGCGGCGTTGGAGATGCTGCGATGAGCGTACGAGAGCGAGACATTACCGCTTCGATCGGGCTCGACCAGGCCGCGGGCCTGAGGCGACTCGTCAAGGCGACGCGCGGCGTGCGTCGGCCGCAGGGGAGGGCGCGGGTGCTGGCGGTGACCTCCGGCAAGGGCGGCGTGGGCAAGTCGAGCTTCGCGCTCAACTTCGCCATAGCCGCCGGGCGCTACTACCAGAGGGTGGTCCTGGTGGATGTGGACCTGGGCCTTGCGAACTTAGACGTGATGTGCGGCGTGAAGGCGACGGCGGGCCTGGCGGACGTCATTTCCGGCAGGAAGCGGCTCTTTGAGGTCGCCGTCCCGATTGCCGGCCGACCCAGCGGCCGGGACACCCGGCGGGTGGATCTTATTCCCGGGGCAAGCGGCGTGGCGTATCTCGCGGACCTGCCGGACGAGGACCGTGCGAGGCTCCTGGCCCAGCTGGAGATTATCGAGAGGCAGGCGGACCTCGTGATACTGGATACGGGCGCCGGCGTTTCTCGAAACGTCATCCGGATAGCCGCGGCCGCAGACGAGGTGTTTGTGGTGACGACGCCCGAACCCACAAGCATCACCGACGCCTATGCCGTGGTCAAGCTCGTAAGCCGCGAGCGCGAGCACGGCACGTTGAGGCTTGTCGTGAACCAGGCCTCCTCGCGCGGCGAGGCCTCGAAGGTGGCGGCGCGGATAGCCTCGGTCGCCAGGCGTTTCCTCTCCGTGACGGTGGAACCGGCCGGCTCGATCCTGACCGATCGGAAAGCGGGTGAAGCGGTCAGGCTGCGCCGGGCGCTCGTGACGGCTTTCCCCGCAAGCCCGGCGGCGCTGGACATAAGCACCATCGCCCGGCGGCTGAGGGGGACTGCCAAAACGAGCGCGAAGACGGGATTCGTAGGCCGCCTGAAGCGGGCGTTCAGGGTACTTGCGACGGGCCGTCCGGAGGCGCAAATCGAGGCATCCGGAACCGGCTTGCAGGCCGAGCGACAAGGGAGGTAGGCCTTGAAGCGCAGGACGGCATCAGTTTTCGGGCTGCTGGGTTTTGCAACGGTGGCCCTTATCGAGGCCCTCAAGGGAAGGGATCTCCTTGAGGCGGTTCCCCGCGCGATATTGGCGGCGATTGTAATGGCCCTGGTGGGCTGGGTTGTTGGAACCGTGGCCGGAAAAGCCATAGGCGAGGCGGTCGATTCCAAGGTGCCTGCCTACACTCCCGGCGACAGCGAAGCCAAACGGGAAAACGGCGAAACCGAAGGGGAGGCGCCCAACGCCTCACCGGCAGACCAGCAAGAGGAAAATAAATGAAAGCCAAGGGGAAGAAGGAAATCGCGCGTCTGTGGGTCGAGTACAAGCGCACCAGCCAAAAGCAGTACTTCGACACCATTGTCCTGCAGTACCTGCCGCTTGTGCGCTACACTGCCGAGCGCATCCGGGGGAAGCTGCCGAGAGGCGTGGACGTGGATGACCTCTTCAGCGCGGGTATTTTCGGGCTTATGGGTGCGATCAAGGCCTTTGACATCGCTCGGGGGGTGAAGTTCGAGACGTACTGCACCCCCCGCGTTCGAGGCGCCATACTCGACCATCTCAGAAGCGAGGACTGGGTGCCGCGCCTGGTACGGTCGAGGGCCCACCGGCTCGAACAGGCTTATGACGCCCTGCGTGTGGAGCTGGGGCGCAACCCTACCGATGGGGAGACGGCCGAGTATATGGAAATCTCGATGGCGGAGTTTCACCACATCCGCAAGGAGTCCAACGCCGTCGCGATGATCTCGCTCGACCGTCGCTGGGGCTCGGACGACGATGACGGCATCAAGGAACTCGACATCGTCAGTGACCAGAAGGGCGAAGACCCCATCCGTAACATCCAAAAAAAGGACCTCAGAGACCTCATCACCCGCGGTCTCAACAGCAAAGAGCGCCTCATCATCGTTTTGTACTACTACGAGCAGCTCACAATGAAGGAAATCGGGCTGACGCTGGGCCTGTCGGAATCACGGGTCAGCCAGATGCACGCCGCAATTCTCTTGAGATTGAGGAAACTTCTGGCCGATAGAAAAGAGGAGTTCGTATCGTAGGACGGGGCGAGCCCCGTCTGCAGGAAAGGCCCATGGAAGGGCTAAACCGCCGAGGAGGACCCTTCGGGTTTTGTTTGGAGAGGCGCCGCGGGAGCCGCAAAACGCCGCCGGTGCCGCTCGAAGGGCTGCACAAGGGGGGCAGTGCCCCCCGATGGCACTTGTCGCAGGGAGGCGATATGTCCATCATCGGCCACGCAATTCAGGCTAACATTGCCAACGTACACGTCGCACTCAAACAGCAGCAGGCTGCCGAAGTCGCACAATCCCAGAGGCAGGCGCGGCGCCACAGACGTATCCTCAAAGCGGAGGAAGAGGCGCGCGAAGCTGTCCGCCGCGCACAGGAAGCCCGCGAGGATCGTACCGAAGACGTCGTCCAGGACGACCAAAAGCCCGGCCGCCGCAAGCCCACCGGGCATCCCCGCGATGACGAAAGCCGCGACAGTGCGCCCGACCGCCCGACAGACCATCTGGACCTCTTCGCATAGGGGGTCTTCGGCCCCTTTTTGCTATGGGGGAGGGCTTCGCCCCCTTTCTGCTATGGGGGCCACGGGCATTGCCCGAGGCAAGCAACTGACCTTTCGCGGGCGAGGTGTGTCTCGCCCCTACAAAACAAATGCAATGTGGCACTGGTGGCTTGTCCACCAGTAATACGCGTGGGCTAAAGCCCACCCACATTGGCCACGGACGTTGCCTGTGGCAATCAACTGACCTTCTGCGGGCGGGACGTGCCCAATAGGTAGGGCGGACATTCTTGTCTGCCGTCGTTTATTCCGCGTGCAGCGGGGCACACCGGAACTTACTGCTCCGGGGCCGGGCACAGATTCAACGCTCGAACCGGGCCTTGAGTGCTTCCTCCACATCCTCAGGCACAAACGCCGATACGGAACCGCCGTGCGCGACTATCTCGCGAATGAGCCTGGCCGAGACGTAGGAGTACTCCAAGCTCGGCATCACGAAGACGGTCTCCACTTCCTCGGCGAGCTGCCGGTTCGTGAGCGCCATCTGGAACTCGTACTCGAAATCAGACATCGTGCGTATGCCGCGCAGGAGAACGTGAAAACCCTTCGCGCGCACAAAGTCCACCGCCAGCGTGTCGAATATCTCCACCGAGACGTTCCTAATGTCCTGCGTGTGGCGCCTCAGGAAACTGGCGCGCTCCTCTTCGGTGAATATGGGGTTCTTCGTGACGCTCCTGCCGGTTACCGCGACGACGAGCTCGTCGAAGATCGCCGCGCCGCGCCGGATGACGTCCAAGTGCCCGTACGTCATCGGGTTGAACGTGCCCGGATAAACCGCTTTGGCCATCGCGCTTTCGCCTCCACAGAGCCTAATAGGACATTCTCGAACCGGCGCGTCCCACAGGGAAAATCCCTATGTGCACGCTCGTGTCGCCGCGCCCCTTGTCATAGTCGACCGATATCTCCAGCACAAACCGGTGAAGGTTGCGCTGCATCACGATCGATTCGTTGAGGAACTGGTTCCCATCGATATCGTACTGCCCGAGGAGCCTCACCCTCCACAGGTCGGTTATCTCGTGGTTGACCAGCATCGTCACGGCCGACGACGAGACGTCCCGTATGTAGCGGCTTCCCAGCGCCCAGGAGGTCCGAGGCGTATGGTCCACGCGCAGCCACACGCCCGCCTTGTCAAACCTGTCGCCGTAGGTGTCGTAATCGCCGTCGGCCAGCACCGAGACGTCGTCGGTAAGGTCCGAGCGCCCGTAAAGCCTGATATCCGACCACACCCTGGCGTCGTTGTCGCGCCTGGGCTTCGGGAAGAAGTCCGCCTCCGCGTCAAGGCTCAAGAGGTCCACAACGCGCTCGGGTGCGCCTTCCTCGGCGGGCTCCCGCTTCGTCTGGAGGCGGTGCCTCATATGGATCGTGGCCGCCTCGAACGTGTCGGCCGTGTCCACCTCGTCGAACTGCAGGAGTTCATCGGGGGTCATCGTGGCGTCATACGTGTTTTCGTAGGTGAAGTCAAGCCCGGCGATATGCCGCAGGCGGTGGATGTCCAGCGCCGCACTCTCAACGTCCCAGGTGCGCCATACCGCGGGCAAGCCCACCTTGGCGCCCCAGGAAGCAACGTACCGATTCCCCGTGGAACCGTCAGCCGTCTCGTCGTACCAGGTCGTGCGCGCCGTCGCAAAGGGCGTCACACAAAAGCCTCCCTTGAGGGGAATCGGCATCTCCACGCTATGCCACGTGTCGGCGCGCTGGGTCTGGTAGGCCCCGAGGCCGAGCCCCTCATCGGGGCGAAACCTAACGTTGCCCGCGCGAGAGGTCGAGTCATAAAGAATCTGCCCATCCCAAAATGGGCAAGAAACCACGTCAAACCTGGCCTCGCCGAGGTATTCCGTCTGGGATTGGAAATCATTGAGACGGGGCAGGTAAAGCAGGGAACCCGAAGCGTTTTCCCAGCCCTTCCGGAGATAGAGATACGTCTCCTGCTCCTTGCCCTCCTTGGCCTCCTTTTCGTAATACTCCGCGAGGAAGCCCCTCTCCGAGATGTACGAAAGCTCCGCGTCGAAGCGCAGGCTGTCCAGGATGCTTCGGTGGCGCCACTTGATCCTGCCTCGGTCGTCGCGCTCCGGCTTGAAGCCGTCGGCGTCCGTGCCACGGTCCTTTATGTAGTACCCGAAAAGATTCCCGGATGTGGAGTCCTTGTCATACTCGAACTCAACGCCCGCCCCGGTGCCCCTCTTTGCAAGGTAATCGACCTCGCCGGAAAGCGAGCCCCACTTCGTCATCCGGGCCGCCCAGGAATCCGCCGAGCTGCCGGAAAGAAAGTCCAGCAGGTTCCACCGGGTCCGCACGAAATTGCCGAAATCGTCCGAGTTTCCCACTTCGAGTCTCTGGAGCGGCGTATGCGTCTGCCTTATGTCCCGCGAGAGCCTCGGCCAGGCAAGCACCGGCACGTCGCCGAGGTAAAGCCGGTTGCCCTCGGCCACGACCATCGCCGACTGTACGCCCGCTTCGTCTTCGGTGACGTCCAGGCGCACCTTGCGGGCCTGGATGCGGTAGTGCGGCAGGCCGAATTCGCAGGTCGTCACGTAGGCCTCGTCGGCCTCGAAGGAACTACCCGACAGTGCCCGGACCTTGCGTGCCCTCATAATGAGCGGGAGGTTCTGCTTCTCAAGACGCGTGTAGACCTCCGCATCGACGAGCGTCGCGTGGCCGGTGTCGTAGTCGTAAAATATGCGGCTCGCATCGAGCTTGGCCGACGGCGTAGTGAACTGCACGTCCTCCTCGGCATATATCTGGAGACTGCCCTGCTGGGTATCCGTGCCCGCACGCTGTCGGATTACGATGTTTTGCGCACGCATCCGGAAATCCGCCAGGGAAATCTCCACGCCGCCGGTGATGATGACGAACCTTACATCATCGACCGTTTCCATCTTAATATTGTAGCCGTCCGAATCAATAGCGACGCGCCCGATCTCAACAGCCCCGGAGGTCTTCGACCCCTTTCTGCTACGGGGGCCACGGACGTTGTCCGTGGCGATCAACCGACCTTCCGCGGGCCAGGCTCCCCTCGCCCCTACGTGGCGATGTGGCACGGGTGGCTCGTGTAGGGTGCGGCTTGACGCACGCGGGAGGTCTTCAACCCCTTCCTGCGAGAGTAATGCGCGTGGGCTAAAGCCCACCCTACATTGCTGTTGGCCGGTAGGGCGGACATTCCTGTCTGCCGGTTTCGCGGGCGCAGGATTTTTGTCACGGCCGATTTCCTCGTCAAGCGCCGTAACGGCGCGCTTCAAGATGCCGGACTCGGCGGGTCTGGCAAGGGCCGTCAGCACCCTGTCGTCGACAATAAGCCCCTCGCCGCCTGTAAGCCTCGTTACGCCGCCGGAGCCCCCCGATTCGCTGTAGATGGAAAGCGTAATGCGGCCTGTCCTTCGCGCGGCCTCTTCGTCAAACCAGATGACCATCCCGTCACCCGAAAGGGCCGCGCCCGGGCTCTTGACCCTCGCGTCGCCGTCAAGGATGAATCCGCGCGTCGGCCCCTCCAGCCAGGTCTGTATCCTGTCCGCGTGGAGGGAGATGTCCGAAGCCCCCGCAACGCCCGCCGCAAGGAGCACCAGGAGGATAGACACCGCAGAAAGCCTCTTGAGCATAACCGGCACCATCTCGACGGACTCGTGGGAGTCGAACACCAAGGCAATAAGATACTGCCGCGAACGCCTGCGGTCAAGTGCGGGCCGCGCGTCCATAGTAGGAAGTCGCGCAGAGCGCGTCATTCACGGCGGGTAAACCTTGCCGTACGCGGCAGTACTGGCCGGATTCTTCCGGGTTGGATTTGCCTTGATATCGGCGGGGCTTGCAATAACGTAGCGACTGTTTTGTTAGTCAAGCGTTTTTAGGGTGTGCTCTCCACGGCGGGTACATTTATCCGCCGGCGGTGTGGCGGACTTATCCACCGATGAGTAGTGATCGGGGATTGGAGCGCGCATTTTTCCCAAAAAAGCACTGTCGTGCGTGTGTATCGCTTTGCCTGGGGAAGGCTGGTTCTTAGACTAAGTCCCTTTAAGTGGGCATAGGGACTGCGGTAACCGAGTGCCGGAGGATCTGAGCAATGGAGAGGAAACCTGTTTTGGTCGCTATCGGCGCGGGGAGCATCACTTTCACGCCGAAGTTGTTGCGGGATATGCTGTGTTTTGCGGGTCTGGGCGGGTCAACGTTGCGCCTGGTGGACATTGACGGGGAGAGGCTCGGCATTATGGCGGCGCTGGCCGAGAGGCTCACCGCCGGAATGGATGAGCCCTGGACGATAGAGTCGTTTACCGACCGTAAAAAGGCGCTCCCCGGTGCCGATTACGTCATAATATCCGTCGACGTCAACCGCGTGGAGACCTGGGCGAGCGACTGGCGGATACCCGTCGAGCTCGGGATACGGCAGGTCACCGGCGAGCTGGGAGGGCCTGGAGGCCTTTTCCACTCGCTCAGGCAAATCCCCATACACCTCGAAATCGCGCATGACATAGCGGCCCTGTGCCCGGCGGCGATTGTAATGGTCGAGTCAAACCCCTTGAACCGCATATGCCTCGCGATGGAGCGATATTCGGACTGCGGCGAGGTACTGGGCCTGTGCCACGGCGTTGAGATAGCGCAGAACCGCTTGGGCCGGGTCCTCGACCTCGCCACAGAGGACTTCCTGGCAACGGCCGCCGGCGTCAACCACTTCACCTGGATACTCGACCTGCGCCACCGGGAGACCGGCGAGGACCTCTACCCGGCGCTCAAGACCGCGCTCAAGACGTACGACCCTGACTTCTGGCCGCTCTCTCGCAAGCTCTTCGACATCTTTGGCTATATGCCTTCGCCCGGCGACGACCACATCGGCGAATACCTCCCGTACGCGTGGGAGCTCGTAGGTCTCGAGGGCCCAGGGATGGACGAACGCGGCAAGAACGTCGAGGAGTCGTGGGAGCGTTACAGGGAAATAGCGCTCGGCGACAAGGAAATTAAGGAGTTCAGGGGCACCGGCGCGGGAGTGCACGTCGAGGAGCGGGTGGAGTTTTTCTTCACGCCGCGCAACTGGACGGACACGCTCGCCTTCCCCATAATGAACGCAATCGAGACGAGGACCTTTCACCGGATGCCCGCGGTCAATATGGTCAACCGAGGCGCGATAAACAACCTCCCCGCCGACGCCTTCGTCGAGTGCCCCGCAGCGGTTGACGCTTCCGGCTGCCGCCTGCTTGCGATGGGTAACCTGCCCAAGCCGCTTGCCGCCCTGTGCCGCCGCGACGTGGATGCGGCCGAGCTTACTGTGGAGGCGGCGGTCACCGGCGACCGCAATCTCGTCCTGCAGGCGATGCTTCTTGACCCGGTGGTCGACAGCGTCCGGAACGCCGAAAAGGTCCTCGACGCGATGCTTGAGGCGAACGCCAAGTATCTGCCGCAGTTCGCGTGACGACACGGCAACGCGCGCTGCTCTAAATGCTCGACAGCAAAATGGCCGCGGCGTATACTCTAAGAGCGTGGCGTCCGGCGGGAGAGCCGGAGGACCCACACCGGGCCTCGCTTCGCCTTTGGGGGCGGGATCCGACTGCGGTTTCAGTGCCTTCTTGGACGATAAAGCCCGATATGAAGAACTTCGCAGACCGACTCATAGCCGAGATCGAAGCGAAAGGAACCCCGGCCATCGTGGGCATCGACCCACGGCTTGAGCTGCTGCCGCTGCCGGTGCGGCGAAAGTTCGACGGCAGCAAGAGGGGCTCGCTTAGAAGCCTCGTGGCGGCGCTTAAGGCCTTTTCCTGTGAAATAGTCGATATCGTTGCCCCTCACGTGCCCGCGGTCAAGCCGCAGGTGGCCTTTTTCGAGATGTACGGCTGGGTGGGCCTGCAAGCCTACGCCGAGGTGGTGCGATATGCCAAAAGGGCCGGGCTTGTCGTAATCGGTGACGTCAAGCGCGGCGACATCGGTTCGACGGCGCTGGCTTATGCCAGGGGGCACTTGGGGCAGGTAGCCGTTTCGGGGCGTCTTGTCGGGATGTGGCAGGAGGATGCCGTCACCGTCAACCCCTACCTCGGCGGCGACAGCATCGAGCCCTTTCTCTTGGAGGTAAATGCCAGGGGCAAGGGGATATTCGTGCTCGTGCGCACGTCTAACCCGTCGGGCGAAGAGATTCAGAACCTCGACGCGGGCGGCTCCCCGGTATATCTTCACGTTGCACGGCTTGTAGCCGGCTGGGGCAAGGACAGCATCGGGGTGAGGGGTTTTTCGTCGGTGGGCGCGGTGGTAGGGGCAACCTGTCCCCAGGAGGCCGGCCGGATAAGGCAGGCGCTTCCGGAGACGATTTTTCTCGTGCCGGGATACGGCGCGCAGGGGGCCACGGCCGAGGATATCCGCCCGGCGTTTCGCCAGGACGGCCTGGGCGCGGTTGTGAACTCGTCCAGGGGGATTATCTTCGCCTACAGAAGGAGCCCCTACTCGGAGCAGTTCGGTGACAGGCGGTGGCAGGAGGCCGTCGAGGCGGCCGTTAAGGCGATGAAAAAGGACCTTGCGGCGATCTACCCCGGTGGTGGCGAATGACGGACCCGACGAGCGAAAACTGGGCCGGCAGGAAGGTCACGGTGGCCGGTCTCGGGACATTCGGCGGGCAGGTGGCGGCGGCGAAGTTTTTCGTGCGGCTGGGCGCCAAGGTCACGGTGACGGACAGGAAGCCGCGCGAGGCGCTTGTGAAAGGCGTGCGCGAGCTTGAGAGCTCGAACGTGCGGTTCGTCCTCGGCGGCCACAGGAAAGAGGATTTCACGAACGCGGACCTCGTCGTGGCGAGCCCGGCCATACCCGAGGACAACCGGTATCTTGCGGCCGCCGAGGCCGCCGGCGTGCCGATTACGCACGAAATGGATGTTTTCTTCTCGCTTTGCCGCGCGCCCATAATCGGCGTTACGGGTTCAAACGGCAAGTCCACAACGGCCGCGCTTCTGGCCCACATACTCACAAGGCACTTCGAGCGCCAGGCGGGGCCCGATAGCCGCAGCGTGCGGCTTGGCGGCAACATCGGGCGTTCGCTTCTTTTGGAGGTTGGCGGGATACTGCCGGGGGACGTCGTCGTGCTGTAGCTTTCAAGTTTCCAGCTTGAGGATCTCGGTGAACTGGGAAAAAGTCCCCAGGGCGCTCTCGTCACCAACCTTTCGCCGAATCATCTCGACCGCCACGGGACCTTTGAGGCCTATGCGCGGGCAAAACGCAATATCACCCTTTACCAGAAACCGGCGGATTTTTTGGTCCTGAACGCCGACGATCCGAACCTCGTCGGCTGGGATGAGACCGCCGCAGAGGTGCTCTTTTTCGGCGAAGGCGCCGGCACAGGCAGGAAAGGTGTTTTCATTTCCGCAGGTTCGCTCGTATCTACGGTAAGCGGCACACGGGAAGTCGTAAAGGTGCGCCGCAGGTGGAAGCCGAGGGGACTCCACAACCTCCTGAACTTTGCGGCGGCCTGTGCGGCGGCGGGGAGGCTGGGCGTTCCAATCGAGGAGGCGGTCGCAGCGGCTGAGGATTTCAAGCCGCTGCCCCACCGGCTCGAAGAGATAGGCAGCGTGTCGGGAGTACGTTTCTACAACGACTCGATCGCGACGACGCCGGAGTCGGCCGTAGCCGCGCTGGAGAGCTTCAACGAGCCGATTGTTCTCATAGCCGGCGGCTACGACAAGGGTCTCGACTTAGGGGTGTTTGCCCGCCGGGCCGCGCGGTCGGTGAAGGCACTCGTGGTCATAGGGGAAACCGGTGGCAAGATTGCCGAGGCGGCGTCGGCGCAAAACGCCGAGCTCGGCATCACATGTCCGGCGACCTTCGATGAGGCCGTTGCGGCGGCCTTCGATGAGGCCGAGCCGGGCGACGTTGTGCTGCTGTCGCCGGCGTGTGCCTCCTATGATATGTTCGGCAACTTCCAAGAGAGGGGCGAGCAGTTCCGCCGGGAGGTTGAAAGGATCAGACGCAAAGCTGGAGGAGATTCTTCGTGAAGAGTATTCTTTACTGGGGGCTCGTGTTAATACTGGCAGGAGCGCTTTTTGCCGTTTTCATTCTCTATTACAACGTGGAGCAGGTCGCCTGGAAATCCGACTACCTGCTCAGTAGCCTCGACAAGCAATGGCTTCTCTCCGGAGATCAGCACCTTTTCGACATTACCCAAAGGTCTATCGACCTGGGGAGTGTAATCGGCCTCAAAAAAGGCCGAAATGAATGGCAGGCCATCGGCAGGGGCGGGTCTTTTCTCCAGCCGAGGTTCGCAAACCTTGACACCAACCGGTGCGTGAAAGACGACGAATACGTAATCGGCGTCGTGAACGGTTCCACGGCAACGGCCTACCCGTTCAAGGTGTTGGTGAAACACAAAATTATAAACGATAATTCGCAGGACCCGACGGTATGCGTCTACTTCGGCGCGGCGAGCCGAACGTTTGCCGCATATGCAAGGGGCACACAAGGCGATGCGGATGTGCTTGCCTGCACGGGGTTTATGTACAATCGGGTCGATCTTCCTTATGACGCCGGGACCGAGAGTCTTTTCCTGCCGCTGACGGGGCGGTTCGTTGCGGGCAGGCGCATCGGGGAGAGGTTCAAGCGTTTGCCGTGTGCGGTGGTGACACTTGCGCGGTGGCGGGCCCTTTACCCGAAATCGAGGATAATGACCGTGAGCACGGGTGTGCCCTCGATGAAATACCCGCGCGCTGATATCCCCGGTGGACGGGGACTTTCAGAAGGGACCATCACAGGCCCGAAAGGCAGGAAATATGCGGCGAAGGGCGCGGTGCTGCTGTTGGAGGCCGAAGGGAACAGTTTGCTGGTCTCATTTGACGCGGCGCGGACCGACGCAAAAAGGGACATTGCCGTCTCCCTCGAAGGGCGGCAGGTTGTGGTGCATTTCGACGAGGGCTATACATCCGCCTGGGTCACCGACGCCTCCGGGAATCTTGTTCCATCTGTTCGCACCGTTCTCGATAGCGCCGTAAAGATATTTCCGGACATAGACATTGCCGAGGGGAGCGGGGGCGACTAAGTTTTATCTTGAAAAGCGCTTTCTCTTTCTACTGCGGCCAGATGCCAAATCCGAAGAAAAAGGCCCGCGCGATCCATCGCACGAGCCTTGCTCACAAATTCCAGTCTGAAACTCTTCCTTCGCAATCCAGCCGAGACGCCGCCGGGTTTTTTGCGGCGGCAAACTGCTTTCCGGTCGAGCTATCGATTCTCTTCCGGGATCACGTGACCTTCCGGGCACATAATTCCCGGCGCGTCTTCCTGCATCATGGATTCATATTTGTACCACTTCTCACATTTCGGGCAGTAGTACACGCGGTAGGCATCCTCACCGCCGCATATCCTGCAGGGATATGCCTTCGGCGCACCGTCGGCATACATAAAAAATGTCTTGTCGTTTTCGATTTCACCCGTGGTTATATCGAAACGCTCTCCGGTCGACTCGCACTGGAAAGTCTTCCAGGGTGCCTTGCCGGAGCTGCCCTTACTGCCACCGCCCTGGAAGTAGAAAATCCCCATAATGCCGAGCACAAGAAGAACTACAGCACCGACACCGACCCAGGGGTTTGTTCTCCAATCCATCCGTTGTCCCCTTTTCCCAAAAACAGAACGCACCCTGTAAGGAATCCAAAACCGCACTGTCGCTAAGTATAACGAAAATTCCCCTCCGGCGCAAGGCCGGAGGGGAATTTTTCATCACCCAATGAGATTGTGCGATTACAGACCGTAACCAAGCGGCCAGTAGAAGTACTTGCACAGACTCATCGACGGGCATGCAGAACCGTACGTAACGTAGAATGCCCTGGTGCTGTCAGACTGGAAGGCGTTCTGCACGGAGACATGCAGGTCAACCCAGAGCACGTTCTGGCCGTCGACGCCGTGGCGTGCGAGGTCGGCGTGCAGGTTGTCACGCGCCCACATACTACCGCTGCCGCCGGTGCGGATCCCGCCGCAAGGCTCCCAGCCATAGCCGGTCCACCACTTGTAGTCCATCGCCAGCATTGTAGCCGATGGCATCGAAGCGGTTTTGGACCAGTCGATGTATTGGGAGTAGGTGTTTCCACACATCAAGCGGTTCTCGTTGTAAGACAGCGTCAGGCCGCCGTAGCAATGTGCATGGGTGCACTGAGAGTTGCTGTGCTTATCCGCGATTGGACGGCCAGCCGCGCGGTCGGCCGGGCATCTCAGAACGCTGTTGACAACCCTATCACGGTTGTCGTACCAGCCGATGTTGAGGTATTTGAAGTGTGCCAGGTCGTGGAACGGAGTCCAGTAGACATCCACGTTCGCTACAGCCGGCGGGTCGCACGTGTCAAGCGCGCGCCACCCGTCCGGATCGGCCTGGTACGCGGTGCCCTGATAAGTCGGGAAGTACTCCTCCCAATCAGTTTGGTACATACCGAATGCAAGCCCGATCTGCTTCAGGTTGTTCTTACAGGAAGCCATACGAGCCTGCATACGGGCCCTGGTCAGCGCCGGAAGCAACATGGCGGCCAGGATCGAGATTATGGCCATTACGACCAACAACTCGATCAGCGTAAAGCCGATCTTTTTCCGTCTCATTGCGCTCCTCCTAAGAGTATCCCAGATATCCTCATTCTCGATGTACATACGTCTCGATGTATTGTTTTACCTCCTGGAGCCTCGCTCTTGCTGTAGCGGCAAAAGATGCTTGACCCGCGGAGCAACTCCCCTGCATTTTCGCGTTCCCCGGAACTCGAATGAAGCAGGACAGTCCTCAGTGAACAGCTCCGCTTTCCTGCATCACCCCCTTTCTTGCCTCTTGGGGGCAAGGGTGATACTGCCGCTGTGAACCACCATTGCCGACCCGCTGAGACCGAACCGTCGTCCATAATTGACAAACGAACTCTTACTCTACTAAATAGCAAAACAGGCTGTACTATTCCCGTTTAGCCAGCTGGCCTGGGGCACGGTATGCGACAACCGGTGGCCCCATGTGTGTTTTTCTCCCCACGAATTCCCGTGCAACTGCCCATTGCATGAATGCCCGTTTTCCCTTTTTTACCCGGAAAACCCGGCGGTTCAAGAAAAATCCGAAAAAAATTTCGCCCCCTGCGGGAAATCCTTTCCTGCGCGCCCGAGGTGTTCCACGAGCCCGGGATGCGCTTTCTACACTATCCGCGCCTCGTTTTCAAGAATCAAATCGGTACAAGGTGCGTTTTTTTTCAGGCCGAGGGTGTCATCCCGGCACCCCCGGCCTCAAACACACCGCCCTCCC
>JAGHCE010000242.1 GCA_021160625.1 Planctomycetota bacterium
CGCAAAAGGCAGGCAAATAGTCGCGCCGCACGCAAAAAGGGGACAGTATACTTTGTGAACATTGTGGCGTGAGCAGCCGACAGGGGCACGGAAGAAAGTGTAGTGTCCGCTTTTTATAAGAAGGCCGCCGAGGAAGTCCGCAGGCAGGCCGAGCAAAGGGAAGATGATGCCGATTATGAACTACGATGAGGAACTTGCGAGCCGAAAGGACAAGGGTTTGTGTTGCTACGCCCACGGGCGGAAATTCATATGCGATTACCGAGCAACGGATGGGACGGGTTTCTGTGTTGCGCATACTGAGAAGAGGACTCCTGAGGAGGAGAAGGAGTTCCAGCGTCTTCTTGCCGATCGATTTGACACTGAAACGGAGAGGCTCAATTTCTGCGGCTGGAAGTTCCCTGCCAACGTTGAGTTTCCACATCTGTTTCGTACCTTGGCCGACTTCACAAAGGCAAAGTTCGCGGGCAATGCGGACTTCAGAAACGTGCGTTTTGTAGGGAGCGTACTTCTGAATGGCGTAGAGGTGAATGGATACGTTCACTTTGGGAATGAACCGGTAATAGGACAGATAAATCTATCGTTTGCAATAATATATGGAGGTGTATCAATCTCCAGTCCGGAAGTGAGGGAGGGCATCAACTGTTTGGGCGCAACCATCCAAGGAGATGTACATATCTTAAGCCAAGGCCTGAAAGGCGAGATTTCATTCAAGTCGGCGACAATACAAAGTGGCGTATCGCTTGAGAAGTGTCACATTGCTGGCGATCTGATTTTCGACCATGCGGATATCGGCGAGCGAAAAGGCTGCTGGGGCATTAATCTGAATAACGTACACATCAAAGGAAGACTTTCCTTCAGATCCACTGTTGTCACTGGCAGATTGAGCATGGAAAGCATTATCGTAGATGGGCCAGTATGCTGCGAGTTCCTGACAACCGGGAAAAGCCTTCATTGCTGGAATGCGAAATTCGGTGTAAGAGCGATGAACCCAACGTCTTTGTCTTTCTACGGCGCGAGAATCGGCGATCATGCTGGCTTTCAGGGAGCCGAATTCCACACAGACGTCGATTTTAGAGACGCAGAAATCAAGACGAAATTGAATTTCAAGAACGCTCTTTTCAAAGGCCGTGCAGATTTCGAAGGTACCGTTATCCCGCCTGCTGGAATTTTTGATCCACCGGGCGAGATTCGTGTCGAGCCCGGCAAGGGGATGTGGCTATACCGCATGGCGAAGCAAGTTTATCAGAATATGGGTCGTTATGATGAGGCAGGGGATTATCACTACATGGAACGCTGCGAGGCTTGGCAAGCGCGCAACCGCTGGTGGACAAGGCATATCACAAATCTCTTCTTGAAAATGAGGCGATGGTGTCACAGCGTACTGGGTGGACGTTTGCAAAAGTGCGCAAAGCGCGTCAGTGATGTTTTTGAACTGATAGTACTTCGTGGTATTTGTGGCTACTTCGAAAAGCCGTGGCGAATAGCGGGTGTGGGAGGCGCTGTCATTTTCATCTGCGGTCTCGTGTACTGGATATTCGAATCCGTTGGTCCTGCACCTGGCAATCCGTCGACTCTTCTTGGCGCGATGTATTTCAGCGTCGTGACTTTCACGACGCTTGGATTTGGCGATATCAGACCAATCGAACGTTACAGCGGAAAGCTAATAGCCGGTAGCTAAGCCCTCGTCGGCGCGTTTCTTATGGCTGCATTTTTAGTAACGCTGGCGCGACGGTGGGGCCGGGGATAGGCCATGCAAAAAGGGGACAGTATGCTTTGTGAATATTGTAGTGTGAGCAGCCGACAGGGGCACGGAAGAAAGTGTAGATTGCCACGTGCGGCAAGCCGCACCCTACATTGGGCGCGAGTGAACCAGCGCCCCTACGGCTCTTTTCAACAGAGCAAGACTGCCCCCTTTTTATCCCACCGGTCAAAAGACCAGCTTTGCCAGCGTGAAGAGGCCCAGGAGGGTTGTGAGGGCGCCGATGACGAGGGTGAGTTTTTTGGTGGAAATCTTTTTGACCGACCAGGCGGCAAACGGGACTGACAGGAGCGCGCCTACCGCCAGGGGCGTTTACGTTATGGCCAAGGGCCGGACGACTCTTGCCGAAGAAGCCCCCTGGGCCTACAAAGACGTCACCGAGGTAGTAAAGGTTATGCACAATGCCGGGATAAGCCGCAAGGTAGCCCGCCTCGTCCCGCTGGGCGTTGTGAAGGGGTAGGGCGGAGTCAGTGCGGGCCGGGAGGTCACGCAGGCAGGCTCTTCAGATGAGGTTCAGCTGCTTGCCGACGCGTTCGAAGGCCGCGAGGGCGAACTGGACGTCGTCGTTGGTGAGTGTGGCCTGGACCTGGATTCTGAGACGCGCGGTGCCTTCGGGGACTACGGGGTAGCCGAAACCTATTACGAAGACGCCTTCGGCCAGGAGCGCCTCGGAGGCGCGGATGGCCGCGGCGGTCTCGCCTATGATGATGGGGATGATGCCGGAGGCGCTTTTGAGAGGCTTGTAGCCGAGCTTGCACAGCCCATCGTAAAAAGCCGCGCGGAGGTCTCTTATCCGCGCGACGCGCTCGGGCTCGGCAAGTAGTATCTCGACGGCTTTGGCGGCGCCTGCGGCCACGCTTGCGGGAAGCGCGTTTGAAAAGAGGCTCGTGCGCGACCTCTGGACGAGCATACCCGTCACGGCGGCAGACGACGCGATGTAGCCCCCCGCCGCGCCGCCAAGCGCCTTGCCCAGCGTCCCCGTGATGATGTCCACCTTTCCCTCAACGCCGAAATGCTCCACCACGCCTCGGCCCGTCTTACCGACCACGCCCACGCCGTGCGAGTCGTCGACGACCGTTATCGCGTCGTATCTCTCGGCAAGCTCCACTATGTCGGCGAGCTTCGCTAAGTCGCCTTCCATCGAGAAGACCCCGTCCGTGACGATCCATCGGCGCTTCGCTCCTGCGGCCTCCTTGAGCCTGGTCTCCAGGTCGGCCATATCGCAGTGCCGGAACACCACCCGCGTGCTCTTCGGGCACATCCTTATCCCGTCGATGAGCGAGGCGTGGTTGAGGCGGTCGGAAATGACGCAGTCGCCCTCGCCGCAGAACGACGCAAAGAGCCCGGTATTGGCCATCCAGCACGATGTGTAGGTGAGAGCTCTCTCGGTCCGGTGGAAATCGGCGAGCGCCTTTTCAAGTTGCAGATGCGGCTGGAACGTCCCGCAGATAAACCGCACCGACGCCGTCCCCGCGCCGTATCTTTCAAGCGCCTTCCTCGCGGCGGCGACCACCTCCGGGTGGTTGGCAAGGCCCAGGTAGTTGTTGCTGCACAGCACCAGGACCTCGCCTGATCCCTTGATAGGGGCACGGGTGTCCATAGGCCCCTGGAGTATCTTGAGGACCTTTTCGGTTCCCTCGGCGCGGATCTCGTCAAGACCGGCCGCCATTTCGCTGTGGAAGGACTTGTTCATCGTTATCACCTTCCGTGGGAAAATAGGTATCTGTCCCCATTTTTCTATCTTACAGCGTCATTACTACCTTTGCCGCCTTGCCCGTCAGGAGCGCTTCGAAGCCCTTCTCGAAATCCTCCAGCCGGATTGTATGCGTGATCACCGGGTCGATATCGACGCGCCCGCCCAGCAGGAAGCGCTGGCAGCGGTACCACGTGTCGTACATCCGCCTGCCGCTTACCGCGTGGATGGTTATCCCCTTGAAGATGATGTCGCGCGCCCAGTTGACGGCCACCTCGTCGGCCGGCAGACCCAGAAGCACCACGTCCCCGCCGTTCTGGACAAAGCCAAAGGCGCTCTTGAGGCCCGCAGCGGACCCTGACATTTCCATCACCACCTCCGACCCGAGGCCCTCGGTCGCCTCCAGGAGCGCTGCCCCGATGTCGCCTGCCGCCGGGTCGAAGACGACGTCCGCGCCCACTCGCGCCGCAATCTCCCGCTTCATCGCATTTGGTTCCGAGACGAGCACCTTTGACGCGCCCGCCGCCCGCGCTATCGCCGTCGAAAAGAGCCCTATCGCCCCTGCCCCGATGATAAGAACGCTGCGGCCGGAGATGTCTGCGGCCGTCACCGAGTGCATAGCATTGCCGAGGGGATCGAAGATCGCCGCGTGCCGGTCGGCTATCTCGTCGGGCACCGGCCACAGGTTGTCCGCAGGCATCGAGAGATAGTCGGCAAAGCACCCGTCCCGGTCGATGCCGATTATCCTGACGTTTTGACAGATGTGGGCGCGACCCGTCCGGCAAAAGCGGCAGTGCCCGCACGTGATGTGCCCCTCACCCGAAACACGCACTCCCGGCTCGATGTGCCTCACATCCCGGCCGAGGGCCTCCACCACGCCGACGAACTCGTGCCCGCCGACTACCGGCGGACGTATCCTGGCGCGGCTCCAGGCATCCCACTGGTAGATGTGGACGTCCGTGCCGCATATGCCTACGGCCTTTACCCTGATAAGGGCGTCGTGCGGGCCGATTTCGGGCTTCGGCACGTCGATAAGCTCAAATCCCGTCCCCGGCTTCGTCTTGACGATGGCTCTCATCGGTCTGCCCCTGGGATTCCTTACCGGAAAAATGTTTACTATCTTGAACAAATGGTATCATATGATAAAATAGCAACCACCGGAACCGCTGTCAACGGGAAAGTGTTTGATATAGTGAATATTTGTATGAGGTGAAAAATGGCCAAGACACCCGCACTGCCGCCGCTGGGCAAGCATATGCTCAAGTTCCGCAAGCAGGCGGGCTTTTCGCTTGACGAGCTCGCCCGGCGAAGCGGCGTCTCGAAGGCGATGCTCTCGCAGGTCGAAACCGGCAAGGCAAACCCCACGGTTGCCGTGGTATGGAAGATCGCGCACGGTCTCGGCGTCTCCGTCCAGGGTCTCTTAGAGGGGGCCAGGGGCAGCGCCAGGATAGAGGTCCTCCGGAGGCACCAGTATGCCGCTCTGACGGAGGGTGAGGGCTGCGAGGTCGAGGTGATCAGCCCCATCCATATGGCCGGCGAGCTCGAACTCTACCTTGTTGAACTAAAGGCCGGCGCGATTCTCGATTCGAATCCGCATTTCCCCGGCGCCGAGGAGTTCACCACCGCCATTGAGGGGAAGGTCGAGGTTACATCCGGCAGGCACAAGGAAACAATCGAAGCCGGCGACACGGCCCATTACGACGCGGACGTCGAGCATTCGCTCCGGAATGTCGGCCCCGGCAAGGCCGTGATGTATATGGTGGTACGGTACGAAAGAAAGTAGCGCTACCTCTCATCGGGCGAGTGGAGCGGTTTTCCGTGCTGCCGGACCCTTGGCGGCTTGGTACCTGCCGCCCCTGCGATATGGTCATAACGCCTGTGCCAGCAGTATGTTACGCTTCACCCGAACCGACCCGAAATACCCTTTTGCGCTGTTCGGCTCCGATTTTCTTCTACCGGTACGTCTTTGCGGCTTGAGCCGGACGGGGTTAGTTTGTATGATGTATTCGCAGGAGCTCCGGTCCCGCCGAGCTGGGAGGCACGCCTTTGGCGAAGAGCAGCAGTAAAAAACCTCTCGAATACCGAGGGTTCCCCATATCGCCGGGTATCGCAATCGGCAAGGCCGCCGTCTTTGACGAGGCCGGCCCCGAGGAGGTCCCCGAGTACCGGATACCCCCTTCGCGCGTGAATGCTGAGATGGCTCGTTTCAAGCACGCCGTCAACCAGACCCGCAATGACATCTCTGACCTTGTCAGGCACGTCGAGGAGAGCCTCGGTCCTTCGGAGGCCGATATTTTTCGCGTGCAGATCTCGGTCCTGGACGACCCCTCCATCCGCGCCGAGGTGGAGCATCTGATAATCGAGCAGAGGTTCAATGTCGAGAGCGCGCTGTCGGCGAC
>JAGHCE010000151.1 GCA_021160625.1 Planctomycetota bacterium
ACCAGAACCTGACTCTCTCGTTTTTCGCGTTTTACAGCCCCGGGGATCGGGACGCGTACATCAGGCCCAATATCTCCTATAAGCTCAACGACCACTGGAGCGCCGATATGGGCGGGAACGTGTTTATCGGGCACGACGAACGCACGTTTTTCGGGCGCTTCGAGGACAATACGAACGTCTATGTCGGTCTGAGATACGGCTTCTGAAGCCTCCACCGCCCCATTTCTGCTTGTGCCCCTCACCCGTGCAACAAAGCAAGTGGGTTGAGGCGTCAAGTGGGTTGGAACATACAGGAGGCAAAAAAACCGAAAAAGCCGAAATATTATGCTTGATTGCCCTGTACAGTGACGTATGATGCGGCAAAAGGCAGTATGGTGTAGTATGGCGTATACAGGTGTGATAATGAGCGAGATAATGACACTGAAGGACGTAGCCGGTTACCTGCGGGTCAACGAGCGCACGGTTGCAAAGCTGGCCCAGGAGGGGCAGATTCCGGGCCTGAAGGTTGCCAGCCAGTGGAGATTTTCGAAAGAGGCGATTGACGGATGGTTTGCGGCCAGGACGCGGCGCGCAGGGACCCAGGAGCGCGAAGTGCCGAGGCCGGAGATCAGCCGGCTTTTGCGGCAGGATACGATAAAGCTGGAGCTTTCGGGTCGCACGAGAGAAGGCGTTCTGGCGGAGATGGCGGGGATTGTTGCCGCGACGGGCGTGGTTACATCCGGCCAGAAGCTCCTGGAGGCGCTTCGCGAGCGGGAGAGACTTTGCTCAACAGGCATTGGGAGGGGCATAGCGCTGCTGCACCCCAGGCACGTTATTGCGGAGGTCGTCAACGAAACGATTATGGCCTTCGGGCGTTCGAGCCGAGGGGTGGATTTTAACGCGGTGGACGGCGAGCCGGTGCATTTTTTCTTTCTGGATTGCGCGACGTCGGAGAGGGCGCATCTGACGGTGCTGGCGAGGCTGTCGCGGCTTCTGGCCGATGAGGAGTTTCTTGGGTTGCTTACAAGTACGAAGGAGGCGGGGGAAGTAATCGCGGCGGTGCGAAAAACCGAAGGCCGTATCGTGGCCTCCTGAGGCGTACGGCGGCCGGGGCGAGCGTGGCTCTCTGCGGAAAGGTGGTCGGTTGGATATGACGTCGAACAGTGAAATACAACTTGCCGAGATAATTCCAGAGGAAATGGTAATCCCCGAACTGAAGGCGGTTAAGAAAGAGGCTGCTGTCAGGGAACTTGTGGCGGCTCTTGCGGCCGGGGGCGCCATAACGAAGTCGAAGATCAAGAAGGTGACGGATAGTATCCTCGAAAGGGAGAAACTCGGCTCGACGGGGATAGGAAACAGCATTGCGGTTCCGCACACGAAGCTGCCGGGCCTCAAGGAACCGGTCGGCGCCTTCGGGAGGTCGAAGGAGGGGATCGATTTCGCGAGCCTCGACGGCGCCGCCACGCATTCGATATTCCTTTTCCTTTCTCCCAGTGATTTTCCCGACAAGCACGTGGCGTTGATGGGCAGGTTCGTCACGCTGATTCGCAAGGGGGACTTTGTGAGTTTCCTGAGGCAGACGGAAGGGGAAAAGGCGCTGCACGACTTCCTCGTGGAAGTCGACGGATGGTAGTGATACGCACGTGAAGGGGGCTTCGCCCCCTCTTTGCTAAGGGGGCCGCGCGCGTTGCGCGCGGCAATCACTTGACCTTCCGCGGGCGCGGCAAGCGGCGCCCCTACGGGTGATACGTGTGCCACGGCGGGTCTTGCCCCGCCGTACGGACCATATTCCGCGTGGGCTAAAGCCCAACCACCCACAGCTACCAGTGGCACATAGCCTTCGTAGCGAGGCATGTCTTACCTCCCCTTTCAAAACCCGGGATTTTTTTTCAGGAAAGCGCAACGGGGTCAAATAACCGCGTGTTTTGTGCGTACATCACTATGAAGGGCCAAGATTAAAACCAGTCTCATTGCGAATGGCCTCAAGAACGCGTTCCCGACAGGGAGCGGCCTCCTTTCTCGCGATGCGGGGTCGGCCGGAATACCCCGGAAGTACCACGGCCGACCCCGCGATTTCTGGCGGCGGCATTGACACCGGCGCGGGTCTTCTGGTACAGTTTCCCCTGTGTGACCGAACGGATTGGCGTATTTGCCGGGGAAAATGACGTTGCCTGCTGCTTCGATCAAGATACAAGCCCCTGCGAAGCTGAACCTCTTTCTGGAGGTTCTCGGCCGCCGCAGCGACGGTTACCACGACCTCGAAAGCATTTTCCAGGCGATATCGATCTACGATCACCTCACCGTGGGCATCACCTCCAGTGGCGCAATAGATCTTTCCTGCAGTGACAAGACACTTGAAACCCCGGACAATCTTGCATTCAAGGCGGCACAGGCGTTTGTCGGCCGGACCGGTTTCGGCGGGGGGATCGAGATTTACCTGGAGAAGGGCATTCCCGTGCAGGCGGGCCTGGGAGGCGGGTCCAGCGATGCGGCGGCGGTCCTGGTGGCGCTGGACGTTCTTACGGGAGCGTCGCTTGGGGCCGAACGCCTGCGGGAACTGGGGGCCGGGATTGGTAGCGACGTTCCATTTTTCATCGAGGGCGGCACGGCGCTTGTGCGGGGCCGGGGGGAGCGGGTGGAGAATGTTGACATACCAGGCAAGCTCTACTTCGTGGTGCTGTTCGCGGGGTTCGGGATTTCGACCGGGGATGTGTACAAAAATCTGAAATTGAAATTGACACCGGAAACCGAGAGCGCTAAGGTATTGTGGGGTTTGTTGTTAACCGGAGAAGTCGGGTCCGCCGGGCAGTATTTTTTCAACCGCCTGAAGCAACCCGCGTACGAGCTGGATGGCCGCCTCCTGCAGGCCGAGACTGCAATGCGCCGATGTGTCGGCGGAGCAAGGGTAACGCTGTGCGGCAGCGGTGCAGGGCTTTTCAGCGCGTTTGCGGATAGAGATAGAGCGTTTGAGGCGTACAGGGCGTTGACAGCGACAAACCCAGGGGAGATTTTTCTGGCCGAGGGTGTCGGGAGGCGGGCGCTTTCGGAGAGTGCGAAAGGAGACCGCGGTGGAAATCTCTGAAGTGAAGGTCAAGTTGATGAGAAACCGCTCCGACAGGCTGAAGGCGTTTTGCAGTATTACCATAGACAAGGAATTCGTAATCCGGGATTTGAAGATTATCGAGGGCACGAGGGGGATGTTCGTGGCGATGCCTTCGAGGAAGATTACGGACAGGTGCGCGACCTGCGGGGCGAAGAACCACTTGAGGGCCAAGTTCTGCAACGAGTGCGGAGGTCGCCTTGACGAGAACCGCGCCGGTAAGGACGCCGAGGGACGCGCCAAGCTGCATGCGGATATCGCCCATCCCATCAATTCCTCCTGCCGGGACCGTATGCAGGGGAAGATAATAGAAGCGTACGAAGAGGAGCTTGACAAGTCCAGGCTTCCCGGTTACAGGCCGAGGTACGACGACGATTTCGGGGAGGATGACTACGCGGAGCCCGCCCCGGCCCCGAGCTCTGCTCGGCCTCAGATCGCCGAAGAGGCGCCTCAAGGCGACGAAAGCGACGAAAGCGCTGAAGGCGGTGAAGGCGCTGAAAGTGGTGAAGGCGTCGAGGAGACTGAAGGCGATAGCGGCGAAAACGGCGAAGGCGGGCCGTTTGGTGCGGGGATTTTCTAATAAGTCTCTAAGGGGGAATGTTGCGCGGGCCGGGGGCAAGTTGCGACGCTCACCGGTTTTTCCGGTCGGCTGTTCGAAATCCTGACTTGAGAGGTGACAAGGTTTGTTGAGAAAAGGCGCTGAAATCCTTCGTGACACGCTCATTAAAGAGGGCGTCGAGATAATGTTCGGGATTCCCGGCGGGGTGCTCATCCCCGTTTTCGACGTGCTGGACGAATCGCCCATCAAGGTGGTGCTGACGCGGCACGAGCAGGGAGCCGCGCATATGGCCGACGGCTACGCCAGGGCGACGGGAAAGCTGGGGGTGGTTATCGCCACGAGCGGCCCGGGCGCGACGAACCTGGTGACGGGGATAGCCACGGCGGCGTTTGACAGTGTGCCGATGCTGGCGATCACGGGGCACGTGAAGACGCCGCTCATCGGTAACGACGCCTTCCAGGAGGCCGACACCACGGGGATAACGCGGCCGATAACCAAGCACAACTATCTTGTCAAGGACGTCAAGGACCTGGCGCGGACCCTCCGGGAGGCGATTCATATCGCCACGTCGGGACGGCCGGGGCCGGTGCTGGTGGACCTGCCGCTTGACGTGAGCATGGCTTCCTGGGACGGGGAAATTCCCGAGGAAATCGACATCCCCGGCTACAAACCCAGCTACCCGGGACACCCGCGCCAGATAAAGGTGGCGGCCGAGGCCATAAACGCCGCGGAGCGCCCCGTCATCTATGCCGGCGGCGGGGTTGTCATCTCCGGCGCGTCCAGGGAACTCGGCGAGCTCGCCGAGAAGGCGAATCTTCCCGTGACGCTTACGCTGCTGGGCCTGGGCGCCTTTCCCGGAAACGATGCGAGATTCCTTGGAATGCTCGGTATGCACGGGACGGCCACTGCAAACTACTGCATACAGGAGTCGGACCTCATAATCGCCGTCGGGGCCCGGTTCGACGACCGCATAACCGGCAGGGTAGACGCATTCGCGCCCCACGCCAGGGTTATCCACATAGACATCGATCCGACCTCGATATCAAAGAATATAAGGGTCGATATCCCGGTCGTAGGGGATGCGAAAATGATACTCGCCGAGATTGTCAAGCTTGTCGAGAAGAAAGACCGCAAGGCCTGGTTCCAGCGCATCGAGATGTGGCG
>JAGHCE010000175.1 GCA_021160625.1 Planctomycetota bacterium
CGGCCACGCAGGGTTTCGCCGGGACCGCGGGCGGGGCGGGTCTGTTTTTTGACGAGGGCGCCTGAAGGCCCCACGGGGATCAGTTGCCGAGGAGGGTGCAATGGGGATATCGACCGGCATCGGTCTCGTCTCCGGCATAGACATCGAGGACATCGTCACCAAGCTGATGGACATCGAGCGCAGGCCCGTCGCCCATCTCGAGAGCCGCATCGAGGGCATCAACACCAAGAAGGCCGCCTTCTCGGAGCTGACGGCGTACCTCCTGCAACTCAAGATTACCGCCGACCGGTTCTCCGGAGACTTAAACATTTTCACCACCCGGCTGGCGACTTCGTCCAACACCTCGGTGCTCTCGGCGACCGCCGCGCAGGGCACGGCGCTGGGAAACTACTCCTTTACGATCAAGTCCCTTGTCCAGTCTCACCAGCTCGTCTCGCGGGGCTTTGCAAACACTGACTCCACTCTCTCTGCGGGTACGATAACCGTGGAGACCGGCAATGGGAACGTCGACCGGGCCACGCCGCTTGACGCCTTAAACGGCGGCTCCGGAATGGCGGCCGGGTCTGTTGTCATAACTGACCGTGCCGGCGGATCGGCCTTAGTGGACCTGGCCGGCGCGACAAGCGTCCAGGATGTCCTCGACGCGATAAATACCACCGCGGGCCTGGGTGTGACGGCTTCCGTAGAGGATGATCACATCGTCCTGCAGGACACGACGGGCTCCACGTCGCACAACCTTTCCGTTGAGGAAGTTCAGGGCGGGACGACGGCCAGCAACCTGGGTCTTCTGGGCAGCGTGTCCTCCGACACGCTTACCGGCAGCGACATCGTCTCCATCAGTGCCGCCACCTATCTCGATTCCCTCAACGACCAAAGAGGTGTCAGGCACATCTACGGCCTTGACGACCTCAGGATAACCCGCCGCGACGGCGTTGAGCTCGACATCAACATATCCTCGGCCGAGACTCTCCAGGATATGCTCGATCTCGTAAACAACCACGCCAACAACGCCGACGGCAACCTCACGGCCTCCATCTCGGCCGACGGCACGCGCCTCGCGCTCGTCGATTCTACGGGAGGCGCGGGCAACCTGTCGGTGGAGGCCCTAAACGACAGCGCCGCCGCAGGGGACCTGGGCCTTGTCGGCAGCGTCGCCGCCGACACGCTTACAGGCAAGAGGGTCACCGCCGAGCTCAACACCGTACTTCTCTCATCGCTGGACGGCGGCACGGGCGTGGCCGCCGGATCCATAGACATTACCGACCGATCAGGAGCCTCGGACGTAGTGGACCTTTCCGGCGCCGAGACGCTTCAGGATGTCATAGACGCGATAAACGCCTCGAGCGTCGCGATTACGGCGTCGCTGGGCGCATTGGGGACTGGCCTGCTGCTTACGGACACCTCCGGCGGGACGGGGACGTTTTCCGTCGCGGAGGCCGGCTCCACGACGGCAGCGGACCTCGGCATACTCTCCAGCGTCGACTCGTCGACACTTCGCGGCTCGAACCTGCAGTTTCAGTACATAGGCGAGCGGACGCTTATGTCCTCGCTGGGCGGCGGCGCCGGCGTCTTCAAGGGCAGCTTCAGGATAACTGACAGAAACGGCCTCTCCGCGACGGTGGACCTCTCGCAGGAAGACGACACGCGCATCGAGGACGTGATATCCGAGATAAACTCGCGCGGCATAGGCGTGTCGGCCGCCGTAAACTCCACCGGCGACGGCATTCTCATAACAGACACATCCGGCGGGTCGGAGGACCTCAAGATTGTCGATCTCGACGGCTCTACCACGGCCAGGGACCTGAACATCGCCGGCACCGCCTCCGACGACGACCCCACCCATATCGACGGGTCGTTCGAGTACAGGATCGAGATCGCCGCGGATGACACCATCGAGGAAATCGCCGCCAAAATCGAGGACTCCGGCGCGCCGGTGTCCGCCAATATCATCAACGACGGCTCCGCGACGAACCCTTACCGAATAGGGCTTGTGAGTTCCGTTGCCGGCTCCACCGGCCGGATGGTGATCGACACCGGCGGGCTCGACCTCGGCCTCGTGACCACGCAGGAGGCGCGTGACGCGGTGGTCCTCTACGGGCAGGCGCTTCCCGGTTCCACGCCGATGGTCATAAGGAGCACGTCGAATACGATTACGGGCCTGGTCGACGGCCTCACGATCAATCTCGTCGGCACGTCGGACACGCCGACAACCGTCTCGGTGAGTTCGAACGACGACGCGATCGTCGACACGGTCTCCGACTTCGTCGACCAGTGGAACAATTGCATCGGTCAGATCCAGGCCTCCACGAGTTACAATCCCGATACGAATACCGCTGGGCCGCTTCTGGGCGATCCGGCGGTTATGCGCGTGGAGGATATGCTCAACCGGATGATAAGTTACAACGCCCCCGGCACCACGGCGGCTTTCAACCGCCTCAGCCGCGTCGGCGTTTCGTTTATGGAAACCGGCAAGGTCTTCTTCAGCCCCAGCAAGCTGCGTGAGGCCCTCGCCTCCGGCCGCAGTGATGTCGAAATGCTTTTTACGACGGACGAGACAGGGCTCGGTGCGCATTTCTCAAGCGTCCTCGACGACCTCACTGACGAGTACGACGGCGTTCTCAAGAAAAAGAGCGACCTTTTCAACGACCAGGTCGCGGTCTTGCAGTCGCGGATCGACGACATCAACGCCCGCCTGGTCAAGGTGCAGGCAAGGCTTTATAGGGAGTTTTACGTGATGGAGGAGACGCTTTCGCGCCTCCAGACCCAGCGCAGCGCCATAGAGAATATGCCGAACTATCTGCTCGGCTCCAGCGGTGGCAGCAAAGATAAGTAACGGTAATCACGGGGACCTGCAGGGCAGGCCCGACCGGAAAGGAGCGTACGCCGCGATATGACTGCACAGAGAGCAAACGCTTATCTCAAGGCACAGATTCTCACTGCCCCTCCAGAGAAGTTGCAGCTGATGCTCTACGAAGGGGCGATCCGGTTTGCGACGCAGTCGAAGGAGAAAATCCGTCAGAGAGACTACGAGGCGTCCTGCGAGCTGCTCGTGAAGGCCCAAAACATCGTCCTGGAGCTCATCTGCGGTCTGCGCCCCGAGCATAACGCCTCGCTTTGCAACAGGATGGCCTCAGTTTACGCCTTCATATATCGCACGCTCGTCGAGGCGAACGTTCACCACGACACCGCAGCGGTCGATGACGCCGTCTCGGTCCTCTCGATACAGCGGGACATCTGGCTGGAGCTTCTGGATAAACTGGCCGAGGACCGTGCCGCCGAGGGTGCCGAGGGCGTCGTGGTTGGAAATTCGGTCAACGCCGAAGCCTGATTTTCTTTGCCGGGCCGGCCATTATGCTTGCAAACACCGTCCCATCGGCGGAAAATGTCGGGCAATCATCATTTTCTTACCGGCCGAGGAGGGCTTCGGGATGGAAATTTCAATTGACGGCAGGGCCCGGGAGGTCGAAGAGATTCCCGATACCATCGGCAAACTCATCAAGAACCTCAAGAACGCCGTCGGACAGGCCAACAGGGTGGTGCTCAGCGTTTCGCTGGACGGTCAGCGGATGGACGCCGACGGGGAGCGCAGGATAGCCGACAGGCCGCCAGGGGAATTTTCCTGTGTGGCGGTTGAGACCGCCGATGCCAAGGTGCTTTGTCTCGCGACGCTGGAGGAGGCGGCCAAGCACATCGAGCCGGTTATCGACGAGGCGTCGCGCATCGGGGATCTCATCGATACGGGCAAAGGCGACGAAGCTCTGAGGAGAATCGTGCCGTGCTTGGAGGTCTGGAGCACCATCATCTCCGCCGTTGAGAAGGTCGGTATCCTGCTGGAGCTTGACTTTGAGCGGGTCATCACGGATGAGACCACCTTGAACGGCGCCATCGAGGAGCTGGCGGAGTTTCTCCGCAGTCTCAAGACAAGCGTCGACACGCATGACTTCGTTGCCATCAGGGACCAGATGAAGCATGAAATGCCTGAGATAGGCGCCAGGATATCAAGTCAGCTGGCGGCGCTGAGCTCCGTCATCACCGCCAAGTGAGTATATGGACAGGTACGAGCTTAACATCCTGACACTGGCGGCCCTTGACCCCCAACTCGCAGCCGATGTTTCCCGAGCCGCCCCCGGTGGACACGTCAGGGTGTTTCCCTCGAAATCCGGCGCGGCCACCGCCGAGATTATCCGCCCCGACGGCACGAAGACCACGCTCCACTCGCGCTTTGACCCCGAAGACGAGGCCGCCGGTTTCGTCCGTGCGGCCGACACCGACAAGATAACCACCTACATAGTCCTGGGCTTCGGCCTGGGCTACCACATAAAGGCCCTGCTGGCCGCCGCCAGAAAAGAGTCCCGCATAATTGTTATAGAGCACGACGTTGGGCTCTTTCGCGCGGCGCTCGAGGCCCTCGACCTGCGCGAGGTCTTTTCCTCCAGGCGGGTTTTTCCCATCGTCGGCAAGTCCACACCGGAGATATTCGCCGCCCTCAACCCCCACGTCGTCAGGATGTTTCTCGACGCGACCTACCTCGTCCACCGCCCGTCGGTCGAGGCCGCCTCCGAATACTACAGAGAAGTCCACCAGTCCCTGGCCGACTACATAAGCTACGGGATGCAGAACGTCATAACGACCGTCTCGGTCGACCTGCTTTCCAAGATGAACACCCTGATGAACCTGCCGTACTACGCCGCCTCGCCGGGGATCGCGCGGCTTCAGGGCGCCTACGCCGGGCATCCGGCGATAATCGTCTCCGCTGGGCCGTCGCTGGCGCGTAACGTTGATCTGCTCCCGCAGGCCGAGGGCCGCGCAGTTATCATCGCCGTCTCGACCGTCTTCAAGCCGCTTCTGAGCCGAGGCATAAGGCCGGACTTCGCCGTGGTGCTTGACTACCACCCGATTTCGAGGAAATACTTCGACGACGCGCCGGGCGACGACCAGGTAACCCTCGTGGCCGACCCGAAGGCCTCCTGGGAGGCCGTCAACGCCCACCGGGGCCCCAAGGTCATTATCCATAACGACGCTCTCCACCACATCATCGGCGGCCCTGCCTTCCACAAGGGGATGATCCCCTCCGGCACCACCGTCGCCCACAGCGCGTTCTACTTTGCCGAGTACATCGGCGCCGACCCGATCATCTTCGTCGGCCAGGACCTCGCCCACCCCGACGGCATCACCCACTTTCCAGGCACCGCCGTCCACGACATTCTGGCGACGCAGACCAACCGCTTCGAGAGCCTCGAGATGCGCGAGTGGGAAACGATCCTGCGGATGAAGCGCACCCTGCGTAAGATAACCGACGTCCACGGCAACGACATCTATACCGACGCCCAGATGTTTTCCTATCTCCAGCAGTTCGAGATGAACTTCTACAACTCCAAGGCCACGATCATCGACGCCACCGAGGGCGGAGCGGCGAAGAGATTCACCACCGCTATGACACTGGCCGAGGCCCTCGACCGCTATGCCGCCGGGCCGCTTCCCGACCACGCCGCCGCCGAACCCGAAACCCCCGACGCCGCCGACGAGGCGGGCCGCTGTGAAATCCGCCGCGTCCTCGAGGAAAGGCTCTCCCGAACGAGCCAGGTGCGCGATTTCTACGACAAGACCCTCTCGATCCTGCACGAGATAGACGACCTGTGGCCTGACCAGCAGAAAATCGCACCGCTTCTTCAGCAGATTGAGGACATCCGAGACGAAGTCAAGTCCTACACCGACGTCGGCAGCCTCGTGCGCGAGATAGCCCAGGCCATCGAGCTCAACAAG
>JAGHCE010000181.1 GCA_021160625.1 Planctomycetota bacterium
CTCTACATCGCCGCGCGGGTGCTTTCGAGCATCGGCTCGGACGCGATGGACCGCTCGGTCGAGGAGCCGCTTTCCGTGACGACGAAGTTTTCGCTGAGGGTGCTCGGCCGGATGGCCAACTTCCAGGCGGCCGTCGGCCTCCAGCAGCTCTACAGACTCCCCGAACGAAACGCCAAGCTCGCCGAAAACGGCCGCCGCCTCGCCGAGAAACTAAGTGACATCCCCTCGATACAGCCGCCCCCCGTCAAAGCCGGCGAGGAACACGTCTACCTCTATTTCCGTGTTCTCGTCCCGCAGGCGAAGCGCTTCAGGGCGCTGCTGCTCAAAAGAGGCATCGACACGCAACCCGACGATATGCAAAACTGCGCCGGCCTCGATGCCTTCAAGGAATTCGCCGCCGACTGCCCCGTGGCCGCAAGCCTGCCCGACAGGAGCATCGAGCTTCCCAACACCCCCCGCCTCAGCGAGGCCGACACGGACTACATCGCCAAGAGCGTCCGGGAGGTTGCAGCCATCATTTCGTCGGCCGGCGCGGGTGGCCCCGGATGAGTGCGCCTCGAAGTTACGACTGCGTCATACCGGTTTACAACGAAGAGGAGCGCATCGAAGCCGGCATCGAAACGCTTCACGCCTTTCTTACCGAGAACCTTCGTGACCTCGACTGGTGCATAATCATCGCCGACAACGCCTCCACCGACGCCACGCCCGAAATCGCAAAGCGCTTCGCGTCGCGCCTGCCGAGGGTGGTGTATCACCGTCTCGACCGCAAGGGCCGCGGGAGGGCGCTAAAGGCCACGTGGATGGAGTCACAGGCCGACTTCGTATCGTATATGGACGTTGACCTGTCGACAAACCTCAAGGCCGTCCCCGAAATGATAGAGCTCCTGGAAAGGGGCTGGGACGTGGTGCTTGGGTCGCGGCTTATCGCGGGGGCCAACATCACACGCTGCCGGGCGAGGGAGATCATATCGCGCGGGTGGAACTTCCTGGTAGGGGCGGTCTTCAACACGCGCTTTTCCGATGCGCAGTGCGGCTTCAAGGGGCTGCGCCTCGAGGCCAAGGAGACACTCGTTCCGCAGCTTACGGACACGAAGTGGTTCTTCGACACGGAGCTACTGGTCCTGGCCGAAAAACAGGGCTTCAGAATGCACGAGATAGCCGTCGAGTGGACCGAAGACCTCGAATCCACCGTCAGGATACCGCGGACCATCGTTGACGACCTCTTAGCGATGGCGCGCCTCAAGCACCACTTGGCGAAGAGCCGGCACATATCGCGCCCGGCGGCGGTCCCTTCAGGAAAGGGCTTTCCCAGGACCCCTGCGGAGGCCGCAGAGTGAAAGTGGTCCTGGCCAGGCCGGGCTGGAACTACCCCAAGGGGCGAAGTGAGGCCACTTACAACCGTGTCTGGCCCCCCCTGGAGCTGGCTAACTGCGCGGCGATCTTCCGTGAGGCAGGCCACGACGCCGAAATCGTCGATGCCCACGCACTCAACCTCCCCCCCGAAAAACTCGCCGCCGCCTGCACAGGCACCGACCTTGTCATCCTTACCTCGACCGGCCTCGACCGCTGGCAGTGCCCCTATAACGATGCGGCCCCCTTCGTGGCCGCGGCGCAGGCCACGAAGGGGGCAGGGCTCCGGGTCGTCGCGACGGGCTTTCACCCGACGGTCGCCCCCGACGCGGTCCTCAGGGCCACCCGCGTCGATGCGGTCATCCGGGGCGAGCCGGAGGGTGTCGCCGCAGACTTGGCACGGGGGGTGAGCCTGAGAGAGATAAAGGGCATTTCGTACCTCGACGGGGGCGCCCTCGTCTCGAACCCCGACCGCGCCCTCGTGGACCTTGAAACGCTGCCGGTGCCGGCATTCGACCTCTTTGATACCAGGCGCTATTTCTACGAGATACTCGGGGACAGATTTCTGCTTTTTGAAGCCACCAGAGGGTGCCCCTATCAATGCACGTTCTGCTCGAAGGTGATGTACGGGGACGCATTCCGCAGGAAAACGGCCGAGCAGGTCTGCCGCGAGATTGACTACGCCTTGGAGCATACGGGCGTCGAGAGCGCGTACTTTATCGACCTGGAGTTTACGGTGGCCGGGGACCTGGCGGAGGCGATCTCGAGGCACCTAGTCGAAATCGGCTCGCCCATCGAGTGGTGCTGCCAGACGCGGGCCGACCGAGTCGATGCGGACCTTCTCAAGCTGATGCGCGAGGCGGGATGCCGCCTGATACACGTCGGCGTCGAGAGCGGCTCCCAAAAGGTCCTCGAGTCGTCGGGGAAGAACACTTCAAAGGAGGCCATCCTGCGCGGCGTGCGAGAGATACGCGCAGCAGGAATCGAGACGCTGGCCTTCTTTATGTTCGGCCTGCCGGGTGAGACGGATGCCGACAGAGAAGAGTCCATCCGGTTCGCCCTGGAACTGGATCCGACGTATGCCAGCTTCCACTTCGCCACGCCGTACCCGGGGTCCAGGCTTTTTGAAACGAGCGGCTTCAAGGTGGCTGCGGACCTCTCGTTTCCCCTCGTGCCGCCGGGGGCTGACCTTGCCGATCTCAAGCGGTGGGTGCGGCGGGGACTTCGGCGCTTTTATCTGAGATCCGGCTATGTCTATCATCACGTCCTGAAGGGAAACCCCGCAAAATGGCGCCGGCAGATGGGCCTCTTCCTGTCATATTTCAAATAAACCGCCACGGCGGGTAAACCTTGCCGCACGCGGAATAAACGTTCGGCAGACAAGAATGTCCGCCCTACCCGTTGGCTTGCGCACGCGGAATGCGTCCGCACGGCGGGGCAAGACCCGCCGTGGCACACATATCACGCGTAGGGACGGCGCTTGCCGCGCCCTCGCAGGGCCAGTTGACTGCTACGGACAACGTCCGTGGCCCCCATAGCAGGAAGGGGGCGAAGCCCCCCCCGTTTTTGGTTGACACTCTCAATGGCCGCAGGATAATTGTTTGGTTCCCAGCCAGGATTGTTGTGGTATTTACGCTTTCAACGAGGAGAAAAGCCTTGAAGAGCGACGTTACGAAAAAGGGGCTCGAAAGGATGCCCGCGCGCGCGCTGATGTACGCCACGGGGATTCCCGCCGAGGTGATGGATAAGCCGTTTATCGGGGTGGTGTCGAGTTTTACCGACCTCATTCCGGGCCACGTGCATCTGAGGCGTCTTGAGCGCGCCGCCGAGCACGGCATCTGCGCGGGGGGCGGATATCCGCTTCTCCTCTCGGTTGCCGGTGTCTGCGACGGGATAGTTATGGGCCACGGCGGGATGCATTACAGTCTCCCGTCGAGGGAGCTCATTGCGGATATGATCGAATCGGTCGTCACCGGGCACGCCCTGGACGGGATGGTGATGCTGGTGACCTGCGACAAGCTCGTTCCGGGGATGCTTATGGCCGCGGCGAGGATAGACATCCCGACGGTGGTCGTCACGGGCGGGCCGATGCTTTCGGGCCGCTACCAAGGCAAGCGCCTGAGCCTTGTGCGCGACACGTTCGAGGCCGTCGGCCGCCGCCAGGCCGGTGAGATCAGCGAGAAGGAAATCGCCGAGCTGGAGCTGGAGGCCTGCCCTGGGGCCGGCTCGTGTCAGGGCCTTTACACCGCCAACACGATGGCCTGCATAACCGAGGCGCTCGGACTTTCCCTGCCCGGCTGCGCAACGACGCTGGCCGTCGCCGCGCGCAAGGACCGTCAGGCGTACCTTTCCGGGGAAAGGGTACTTGACCTGGTCCGCGAGGGAAAGAGCGCCCGGCATTTTATGACGAAGGATGCCTTTGCGAACGCGATTATGGTGGATATGGCCCTTGGCGGGTCGACCAACACGTGCCTGCACATCCCGGCCATCGCGCACGATGCGGACGTTGACATTGAGCTCGATGCGTTCGATCGGATAAGCAAAAAGACCCCGCACATAACCGCGCTTCGGCCGGGCGGCGACTACTTTATGGAGGACTTGGACTACGCCGGCGGGATTCCGGCGGTCCTCAACCGCCTCAAGGACCTTGTGAAGGACTGCCCGACGATTTCGGGCGCAACGACCGCCCAGATAGCGGCTGCCGGCGAGGTTTCCGACGACGACGTTATAAGGGCCGTCGACAACCCCTACCACAAGGAAGGCGGCATAGCGGTTCTCAAGGGCAACCTCGCTCCCGACGGCGCCATAGTAAAGCAGAGCGCCGTCGAACCGGAGGCGATGGTTCTCGAAGGCAAGGCCATCTGCTTCGACAGCGAAGAAGACGCGATGAAGGCGATAATGGGCGGGAAGGTCAAGGCCGGCCACATCGCCGTAATCCGTTACGAGGGGCCGCAGGGCGGGCCCGGAATGCGCGAGATGCTCTCGCCGACGGCGGCGATCGTCGGGATGGGGCTTTCCAACAGTGTGGGGCTTCTGACCGACGGGCGCTTCTCCGGCGGCACCAAGGGCCCCTGTGTGGGCCACATATCGCCGGAGGCGGCCGCAGGCGGGCCGCTGGGGCTGGTCGAGGACGGGGATACGATCGTGATAGATATCCCGAACAGGCTCCTTGAAGTCAAGATCGACGCCGGCGAGATGGAGAAACGCAAGGCCGCCTGGAAGCCGCGGCCGGCCAGGATACAGAAAGGCTACTTAGCGCGATACGCGCGGATGGTACAGAGCGCTTCGACCGGTGCGATCGTCGTGTAGGCGGCCGGATGCACGTGGCGGGAGGGATGCGCAGGCGGTTTTCAGCCGGCGGACTTGCTTGGCCGGATGCTACCCGGTGGTGTAATCGGTAACACAAGAGGTTTTGGTCCTCTCGTTGGAGGTTCGAGTCCTCCCCGGGTAGCCATTTGATCTCAAAGGCTCTTAATCTATCTGATTCGACAGTTATTTCGACTTTTTTCGGACCGACTTATGGGCAACGTCAAGGCTCTCATTCTTGCCGCGGGCAAGGGCGTGAGGATGAACTCCGAAAGGCCGAAGGTCCTCTTAGAGGTCAACGGCCTGCCGCTCTTGTGGTACCCGGTGTGCGCAGCGAAGGCCGCCGGCGCCGAGGAGGTCCTCGTCGTCGTGGGTGCCGGCCGCGAGGAAGTTCAGGAGGCCTTTACGGACGATGGTCTCACCTTTGTCATCCAACAGGAACAGCGCGGCACCGGCCACGCGGTCATTTCTGCGCGCGAGGCGCTTTCCGGCTTCGACGGCTATGTTCTGGTCCTCTGCGGGGACTCGCCGTTTATCGAGTCCGATACGCTTGAACGCCTCGTAAGCCATACTGAGCGGACGGGGGCGGCCTGCACGATTTTGACGAGTATCTTAGACGACCCGGCTGGCTACGGGCGGATTGTCCGGGGCGAAATGGGCGTTCGGGAGATCGTCGAGGAAAAATGCGCCGACGAGGCCCAGAAGGCCATAAGGGAGATAAACAGCGGCACTTACTGTTTCCGTTGGCGGGACTTGGACGGGGTTCTTGACGGACTTCGCGATGAGAACCCGCAGGGCGAGTATCTGCTGACCGATGCGATTGGGCTTCTCATTGCGAGGGGCTCCCGCGTCGAGGCGGTGGTGTCCGGAGATCCGCAGGAGGGCCTCGGCGTCAACACTCGCGCCCAGCAGGCGGACGCCTCGAAGATCCTCAGGCGAAAAGTGCTGGACCGGCTGATGGCCGAGGGGGTCACCGTAGTTGATCCGGTGTCGGCCTTTATTGATCCGCGCGCCGAAATCGGGCCTGATACCGTGATAAACCCCTTTGTAGTAATAGAGGGTCCGGTTAAAATCGGGGCGCGCTGCCGAATCGGCCCGTTTACGCGTATTCGCGGCGCCACGCGCCTTGGCGAAGGGGTTCATCTGGGCAATTTCGTCGAGGTGACGAGGTCGGCCGTCAGCGAGGGCAGCCGCGCGCTGCACCTGGCATTCGTGGGAGATGCGACGGTAGGCGGTGACGTAAACATCGCCGCCGGCGTTATAACCGCCAATTTCGACGGCAACGCCCACCGGGTTACCGAGATCGGCGACGGCGCGTCGGTAGGTGCGGGCACGGTTCTGGTCGCGCCCTGCCGGGTCGCTGCGGGCGGCCGGACGGGAGCGGGAGCGGTCCTTACAAGGGGAAAGACGGTGCCTTCGGGGGAAATCTGGGTAGGGGTGCCGGCAAAAGAGTTGGTGAGGGACGGACACACAAATGGATAAGCTGAAGGTTTTTGCGGGGTCGGCTTCTGCGCGGCTTGCCGAGGACATCTGCGAGTATCTCGGCGTCGAGATGGGAAAGGCGTCGGTTGGGTGTTTCCCCGACGGGGAAACCTCGGTGAAGATACTCGACGACGTGCGCGGCTGCGACGTGTTTGTCGTGCAGTCCACGTGCACGCCGGTCAACGACCACCTGATGGAGCTGTTGATACTTATGGATTGTGCGCGCCGCGCCAGCGCGTCGAGGATTACCGCCGTGATACCGTATTACGGGTACGGGCGGCAGGACAGGAAGGACGAGGGGCGCGTGCCGATTACGGCCAAGCTCGTCGCCAATATGGTGGCTGCTGCGGGCGCCGACCGGGTGCTTACCATCGACCTCCACGCCAGCCAGATACAAGGCTTTTTCGACATACCGCTCGATCATCTTTTCGCCACGCCGATCCTGGGGCGTTACTACAAAGAGGCCGAGATAGAAAACCTCTGCGTGGTAAGCCCGGACGTCGGCAGTCTGAAGATGGCCAACGCCTACGCAAAGATGCTCGGAGGAGACCTCGCGATCGTCGAGAAGATTCGGATCGATCCGAACACGACGCACGCCAGCAACCTCATAGGCAATGTCAAGGGCAAGAACGCGCTGTTGATAGACGAGCAGATATCGACGGGCGGCACGATAGCCGGGGCGGCGCAGTTGCTAAAGGACAAGGGTGCACGGGACATCCATGTCGGCGCCACGCACGCGGTCTTCTGCGATGACGTCGTCGCGCGCCTGGGCTCAGCGCCGATAACCGAAATAGCCGTCACGGACACCATCGAGCTTGATGGGCGCGCCGGGGACTTGAACGTCCGGGTTCTCACCGTGGCGAGGTTCCTGGGCGAGGCGATGCGGAGGATACATTTTGACGAGAGTGTTTCGATATTGTTTAACGCCTGGCCGGAGGCCACGCTGTTTTAGAGGATACTGTTACCGAAATTGTGAATTGAAAGGAGTTACCCGATGCGTAAGTACCCCGTGATAAAGGCCGAGAAGCGCACCGAGAAGGGCACACGCGCTGCGCGCCGGCTGCGCAGCGGGGGGCGGGTTCCGGCGGTAATGTACGGCCGGGGGCTGCCCGGAGAGACATTGTCGGTGGATGAAGAGGCCCTGCGCGAGATTATCGAGAGCCGGGCAAAGATGATCGAGGTCAAGATCGGCTCGAAAAAGCAGGCTGTCCTCATAAAGGATGTCCAGTTTGATCACCTCGGCGACGCCATCAACCACGTCGATTTCGAAGGCATCTCGCTCGAAGAGACGATCCGGATCGAGGTGCTTGTCGAGACCCACGGCACCCCCAAGGGCGTCAGGGACGGCGGCGTGCTGGACGTGACCCACAGGCATATCACCGTTGAGTGCAAGCCCGGCGACGTGCCCAGCGAGATAACGGTGGAGGTGGCGCATCTTGACATAGGCGATACCGTTACGGTCGGCGAGCTGCCCATCCCGGAGGGCGTCAAGGTCATTGACGAACCCTCGACGGTGGCCGTCGCTATCCATGCGCCGCGAAAGGCCGTTGAGGTCGAGGCGGAGGAAGGCGAAGAGGAACTGGCGGAGCCCGAGGTCATCAGCGCCCGCAAGGAAGAGGAGGGCGAGGAATCCGACGAGAAGTAGGGGCCCGCTTGAGATGAAGATTATTATGGGTCTCGGCAACCCCGGCGGCGACTACCGCCGAACCCGCCACAACGTGGGTTTTCGGGTCGTGGAGGCCGTAGCGGCTGAGCACCGCCTCAGTGCCTGGAAGCGCCGAGGCCGGTCACTCGTGAGAGCCGGCCGCATCGGCGACGTGGAAGTGGTGCTGGCGAAGCCGCAGACGTATATGAATAATTCGGGCCGGGCCGCCGGGAAGCTCCTGGAAATCTACGATGCGGGAGCCCAGGACCTCTTGGTTGTCTGCGATGATTTCCACCTGGACCTCGGCGCGTTGAGGGTGCGCAGGCGCGGATCGAGCGGCGGGCAGAAGGGCCTGCAGTCGATAATGGACGTTCTCGGCTCACAGGATTTTGCGAGACTTAGGGTCGGTATCGGGCCGCCGAAGGGCGACCCCGTGGATTTTGTTCTGGATTCCTTCAGTAAAAGCGAGAGGCCTCTTGTGAAAGAGACCGTGGCGAAGGCCGCCCAGGCCTGTATGGTGTGCATCCTGGGCGGTATCGACGCCTGTATGAGTGCGTTTAACTAACATCCACCGGTGTCGGTGCGCGCAAGGCTTTTCGGGGAGTCCATCCGGTAAACGTACATAAGGAGAGATAACTTGAGACTGTACGAAGGTATGTTTGTCGCCTCAAGCTCGCTGGCCAAGAACAATTGGGACGGCATCTGCGGCGACATCGAGTCCATAATCTCAAAGCACGGCGGCAAGGTCGTCGACCTGAGGAAATGGGATGAGCGCCGCTTAGCCTACGAGATCAACCACGTCAGGAGGGGCACTTACATCCTTGTCCATTTCGAGGCGCCACCGCTCTCAATGGAAGAAATGCGCAGGGATTTCGCTCTTTCCGAGAAGATACTCAGGCAGCTGGTCGTCATCGACGTGGACGGCGTGCCCACCGGCGACGAGCGCCCCGGGATAACGACGACCATAACCGACATCTCCGCGAGGGGCCGCTTCGGGAGGGGCGCGCCCGTGAGACCGGCCGCAACCGCCGAGGCTGCCGCCGAAAAGCCCGCCGGAGAATCCGCCAAGGTGCCGGCCGAAGAGTCGGTCGAGATCGCGGCTGAAGTCCCCGCCGAGGCACCGGCCGAGGTGCCGGCTGAAAAGCCCGCCGAAGAGCCGGCCGAGGAGGAGCCCAGGGAGCCCGCCGCTTCGGCGGAACCCGTAGAGGAAGACAAGTA
>JAGHCE010000240.1 GCA_021160625.1 Planctomycetota bacterium
ACCTCGCTATGCGTGCCGAGATGGAGCGCTTTGATGCCGACGCCGTCTCCGTCGATTGTCTCAACTATGTTTACGGCGGCAAGCTTGACGCCTACCCCTGCCTGGGCTTTATGGAGCTCAACAACTCTGGCCTTGTGGGCGTGTGCGAAGCCGATGTCCAGAGCACATTGTGCTTTCTCGTGTTCAAGGCGCTCACGGGAAGACCCAGCTATGTCTCGGACCCTGTAATCGACGAGGCGTCCAACCAGATAATATACACCCACTGCGTGGCAACGACGAAACCTTTCGGCCCGGACGGAGAGACTTATCCATATGTCATCCGCTCACATGCCGAAGACGACAAGGGCGCCGCCAACCAGAGCTTCCTTCCCCTGGGTGAAACGACGACGACCATACAAATCTCCGTGCCCCACAAGGTCATAACGCTGCACACGGCCAAAAGCGTGGCCAACGTCGTGAGCCCGCTGGCCTGTCGGACAAAGCTCGCCTGCGAAGCAAACGTAGGGCGCATACTCGAAAACTGGAACGCGCGGCCCGGCTTCGGCTGGCACCGTGTCACGGTCTTCGGCGATTACCAAAAAGACATTGAGTACCTTGCAAAGATCCAAGGCTTCGAGCTCTTTCGCGAGGATGCCTAAGAACAAAACCCGAAAATCCCCAGGGGGCGCGAGGTAAGTTTCGAAGCCTGGCCATCAACGGCAAGGGAACTTGCCGAGCGGCTTGAAGTGCCCCCTGTGCAACATACGTAAAGGCCCTGTTTGCAGGAAAATGGAGACGATATACTGATTCCTGCACAGGGGAAGCTGCTCGGGGCCCCACATTGAGATGTACTGAGCGATTTCGCCCTACCAAACACCTAAATTCAGTCTATGTGCCCCGGCTTCTCCCCCCTTGTCCTCCGGCCTTGGTGTCGGATTAGCATTGCCCAAAGGCCCCACTGGCTATAGAATGCAGGTTTGTGGCACTACGTCGCGGGCGTACGGAGGAACAGGAAGCCAATGAATACCTTAGCGGTAGTCGGGTTACAGTGGGGCGACGAGGGCAAAGGCAAGATTGTCGATCTGCTCAGCCTGCAGCACGACGTCATCGTGCGCTGCCAGGGAGGCAGCAACGCCGGGCACACGGTCGTCGTCAACTCTGAAAAATACGCCCTGCACCTCGTGCCGTCGGGAATACTCACACCCGGCAAGATAAACGTCGTGGCGAACGGCGTCGTAATCGACCCGGTGGCTCTCGTCGAGGAAATCGGGAACCTGCGCTCCAGAGGCGTCGAGGTGGGCGAAAACCTCTTGATAAGCGATAGGGCGCACGTGGTCTTTCCCTACCACAAGCTGCTCGACCGTGCCCAGGATGCCAAGCGCTCCGGCAGCGACAAGATCGGCACCACCGGCCGCGGCATAGGCCCCGCCTACGCCGACAAGTACAGCCGTTCGGGATTTCGCATAGGCGACCTTTTGGACAGGGGCTTCATCGAGAAGGCCCTTCTGCCGCGCATAGAGGAGAAGAACTTCCTGCTCAGAGAATACTTCGGCGCCGACGAGATCTCGGCTGAAGAGACGCTTGCAGAGGTCGCCAAGGCCGCCGAGGCCCTGAGGCCCCACGTAACGGATACGGCCGTGGTGTTGCGGCGCTTCATCGCCCAGGACAGGAAAATCCTCTTCGAGGGCGCACAGGGAGCGCTTCTGGACATCGACCACGGCACCTACCCATATGTAACATCTTCGAACACTACCGCCGCAGGCATCCCCGCCGGCACGGGCCTGCCGCCGGCGGCGGTCACGAACGTGCTGGGCGTTCTCAAGGCATACACCACGAGGGTGGGAGCAGGCCCCCTCCCCACCGAGCTTGAGGACGAGACGGGCGAACGCCTGCGCGAAAGCGGAGCCGAATACGGAGCGACGACAGGCCGGCCGAGGCGCTGCGGATGGTTCGACGCGGTCGTCGCGCGCCATAGCGTGGCTCTAAACGGCTGCACGGGGATAGCCCTGACGAAAATCGACGTCTTGGACGGCTTCGAGACCATAAAGGTCGCCACGGCCTACGATCTCGACGGGCAGACGACACGGGATATGCCGGCGAGTGCATCCGCAGTCGAGAGGTGCGTGCCGCTCTACGAGGAGGTCCCCGGCTGGAAAGAGGACACCAGCGGCATCCGGGAGTGGAAAGACCTGCCGGCCAGGACCAGAGAGTACATTGCCCGCATCGAGGACCTGGCGGGGTGCCGGATAAGCATGGTCTCCGTCGGGCGCGAGCGAACGGCGATAATAACGCGCGAAGGCAAGTAGCCACCGGCACCGGACCCGTTTTTTTTGCGGATATGTTACACAGGCGATGATGACCCATAAAAACGTCCCGCGACACATTGCGATAATAATGGACGGCAACGGCCGGTGGGCGCGTGCGCGCGGGCTGCCGCGCGTTGAGGGGCACAGGCGCGGTGTCGAGTCGATCCGCAATCTGGTGACCGCCTTGTCGAAGCAGGAGGACGTCAAGTATCTCACCTTGTACGCATTCAGCCGGGAAAACTGGAAGCGCCCGGCGAAGGAAGTGGGGTTCCTGATGCGGCTCTTGAGGTACTTCTGCCGGCGGGAACTCAAGATGATGATGAAGAACTCGGTCCGCTTCACGACGATAGGCGCGCTGTCGTCTCTTCCCAAGGTAGTACGCGAGGAAGTCAGAAAGACCCGGCAGGCGACGCAAGACAACGACGGCTTCACAATGTGCTTGGCGATCAACTACGGCGGCAGGGACGAAATAGTCAGGGCCGCGCGCCGCGTCGCGCGGAGGGCGGCCTCCGGAGACATCCAGGCGCGATCCATAAATGAGCGCCTCTTCGCAAGGCACCTTCAGACCGCCGGTATGCCGGACCCCGACCTTCTCATCAGGACCGCCGGGGAGATGAGGCTGAGCAACTTCCTCCTGTGGGAGGCGTCCTACGCGGAGCTGTGGTTTACCAACGTGCTGTGGCCCGACTTCAGGATGGAGCATCTCAACAAGGCGATTCGCGCATACTCCAGTCGCACGCGCAAGTACGGGGCCGTAGAGGACACCCGATGAGGCGCAACAGGGTCCTCACAGGCATAGCGGCCTCGGCCCTCGTCATAGCGATCCTGGCGGCGGATCATTATTTCGTGCACGGGTTCCCGTCGGCGGCGCTTCTGGCATTGGTGGCGTTTGCGGCCTCGTACGAGCTTTGCCTGATCCTGGAATCGGCGGGCGTGGCAACATTCCCCAAGCTCACCGCCTTCGCGTCATTCGCTGTGGCCCTGATGCCGGTGCTCGTGAACCACTTCTATTCGCAGACAAGCTCCTTTGCCTGGCAGGCGGGGCTCATTTTCCTCTTTATGATCCTGACCTTCGCAATAGCGCTTGCCAAGCCCGACCCGAACGCGGGCGCCAAGGCGGTCATAAGCGGCACCTTCGTGCTGATGTACGTAGGGTTCGCGCTTTCGTTCCTGGTGCGCCTGAGGGGACTGCCTCAGGTCGGCAATGCACTTTTAATCTTCGTGCTCGCCTGCTCGAAGGTCGGCGATTCCGCGGCGTACTTCGTGGGCCGTATGATCGGGAAACACCCTTTTGCAAGGCGCATAAGCCCTCGCAAAACCGTCGAGGGCGCCGTCGCGGCCTTTGCAGCCAGTCTCCTCGTGGCGGTGGTTATGGCGCGCTTTGTCGCCGGCTCGGTGAGCCTCGTTCAACTTCTCTTGTGGGCGGCGCTGCTCTCGGTGGCCGCACAGTTCGGCGACCTGGCGGAATCCCTCCTGAAGAGGGCCGGGGCGGTGAAGGATTCCAGCAGCATCATCGGCGCCGTAGGAGGCACACTCGACGTGGTCGACTCGCTGCTACTTTGCGCTCCGACCGCCTACATACTCGCACTGGCGGCAGGTCTGGGTGCCGGCCCGGGATAGGAACAATCGAGGCAAAGCAATGCGGAAAAAGGACTCAAATATACACTACGACCCGCCCATCCAAAGGGAGGTCTTCTTCGACAACCAGGAGGAGACACGGGCCGTTTTCGGGATCGAGGACCGCCACCTCAAGGTCGTCAAGAAGGCCTTCGAGGTAAGCGTGGTCGGCCGCCACGATAATGTGAAGGTGAAAGGGGCACCCGAAGCCGTCGAGAGGGCCGAAAGGACGTTTCTCGAACTGCGTAGGCTCTATGCCGAGGGGGTGGCGATTACTCCGGGGGAGGTGGAAAGCGTCGCCGAGGCAATAAAGAGCGAGGGCGGTGCCACCGAGAGCCCGGAGAAAATCGAGATATTCGCCAAGCAGGTCTACGTCCGGCCGAAGACGCCCGGCCAGGTCGCCTACGTCAAGGCTATGCGCAGGCACGACATCGTGTTTTCCATCGGCGTCGCCGGCACCGGAAAGACCTACTTAGCCGTGGCGATGGCGGTAAGCGCCCTCAAGAAACGCCAGGTGAGGCGGCTGATACTCGTCAGGCCCGCCGTAGAGGCCGGGGAGAAGCTCGGATTCCTCCCGGGCGACATCCAGGCGAAGGTAAACCCATACTTGAGGCCGCTCTACGATGCGCTTCATGATATGATGGATTATGGCCAGTTGCGCCGATATATGGAGTCGGATATTATCGAGGTGGTGCCGCTGGCCTATATGCGCGGCCGGACATTGAACGACTCCTTCATCATCCTTGACGAGGCCCAGAACTGCACGGCGCTGCAGATGAAGATGTTCCTGACGAGGCTCGGTATGCGCTCGCGCAGTATAATCACCGGCGACATCAGCCAGGTCGACCTGCCCGTCGGCGAACGCTCCGGCCTTATGGAGGCGGAAAGGATACTCAAGGGGATCGAGGGGATTTCGTTTGTTTACCTGGAAAAGCGCGATATAGTGCGGCACGCGCTGGTTCAGAGTATTGTCGAGGCCTATGACAGGGACGACAAGAAAAATGCCTCGCAGGCCCGGAATGGTTGAGCCTGATCTGTATGCGGCACCTTTCCCCGGCGCCGCGCGCGAACGGGCCTGCGGCCGCTCTTGTGGCCGTGTGCCCCTGGGAGGGATTCGTTGGGTCTCATAGGCAAATTCAAGGCAGCCGGCAGACGATCCGGCCAGGAAGGTGCCTTGCCGTCGCGTGGCTTTTCGCCGCGGCCGAGGGCCGTGAAGGCCGCTTCCATCATCCTGGCCCTGGCCTTCGCGCTCGTCCTCGTAGTGCTCCTGGGCCTCGGCGACCCACCCCTTCCCTATCGCCGCGGCCAGGTCAGCAAGAGCGCCGTCCGGGCAAGGGTGAGCTTCTCGGTGGTGGACGAGGGCGCCACAAAAGCCGCCAGGGAAAACGCCGCAGCCGCTACACCGAGCGTCTACAAGGCCGACCACTCTTCCTTCGAGCGCGCCGTGGCCAACCTGACCGCTGCATTGGCCGAGGTGAAAGCGGCCGAGCAGTTCTCGGACATCGACCCCGCAAAGGCGCAGAACCTCAATATCACGGAGGATTTCTTCCAGGCCGTCAAGAATGCGCCCGGAGACCTGGCCAACGAGCGCATCGTCGCGGTGGCATCAAAGGCGCTCGATACGATAGCCCGCAGGGGCGCCATTTCCGACTCGGACGCAAAGCATGAGCAGACGCGCAACAAGGCCGGCGAAATCGTCATAATCGACGGTGATGCGCGTTATTCCAGGCGTCTTGGGGACATCCTGGAGGTGGGCCAGCTCGCCGGTGTGCTCCAGAGCAGCCTCGCGAATGTCTTCGGCTCCGAAGGGCGAACCGACGCTCTCGTCGCGTATCTGACGCCCTTTCTCAAGGCCTTCCTTTTCTACGACGAGGATGCAAGCAAGACGGCCCGCAAGGTCGCAGCCGAAGAAGTCCCCGAGGTCGAGGAGTCCTTTGACAGGGGCGACATCCTTGTCAGGCGCGATTCCCTCATCGACTACGCCGAGATACGAACGCTCAAAAAGGAACAGGAGACCTACCTTGCCCGGATGCCCAGGCGCGACCGCATCCTGCGCCTGACCGGCCTGACGATTACCGTGGTCTTCCTTGTCGGGCTCTTCGGCATCTACACGTCGCTCTATGAACCGAGGGTTATGGAGCGCAGGGTGCGAATGGTGGTGCTGATGTTGATCACGGTGATCCTCGCGGGCACCGCGCGTTTTTTCGTCAGGTCTTCGTTTTCGCTCTATCTCATACCGCTGCCGCTTTTTGTGATGGCCGTTGCGATGGCGTACAGGCGGCTTTTCGCGCTCGGGTACGGGCTTTTGCTTGCAATGCTGGTCGGGGTTGCAGCAGGCAGCAACTTCACCCTTTTCGTATCGCTCTTCGCGGGCGCGGCGATGGGGGTTCTGGC
>JAGHCE010000208.1 GCA_021160625.1 Planctomycetota bacterium
AAGGAGAACACGGCTGGCCCACCACCGCAAGAAAAAATCCGCCGGTAGAGGCAAGCTCCGGCTCGCTACGCTCGCCTCCGCTTGCCTCTACCCGATGGCTAATTTACAGAAAGAATGATACACTACCCACGCAAAACACGTATCATTAAAACGCTGTCCCTGGTCAAGTGTTAAGGGAGGATTCTGTGGTTTTTTTTGTTCTTCTTTCTCTTTGGCTCTCCCGGACGTTTTGAAGGTTTTTCACCAGGTATCACTTCGTGCTCGACTCCCGCTCATGCGGGGCGTAGGCACATGATCTCTTACGATACCGGGTCGCCCAATTGCGACTATAGGCCGGCCTCTTTGCGGCCGCCACGTGTTTTCCGGGCCGAGGCAGCAAACTTCACGCGCCCGGATGACAGGGGCGCTCTTCTTTGAGCAGATGATATACGATTACAGCCAGTTTCCTAGCGACTGCGATTATGGCCTTTCTCGGCAGCACGTCCAGCGGGGGACAACTGCTGTGACTAAATTGTGCCCAAAATCTGCCGCATGTTGGTGCAAGGTCGTGGGGCGGCATGTTGCATGAACCATATGCAAGTTCTTGCTGGCTTTAGCGTTACGTCGTAACCATGGTGCTTGCAAGTAGTTGCGTAATTGCCTTGTCTTAGGTTGAGGGCCTAGTGGGGACTTTATCCCTGTGCGGGTTCGACTCCCGTTCCCGGCACCACTTCATTCTCGCCCGCAAGTTACTCGCGGGACAAATTGGCATTCGCTGAAAAACCTTGACAAGGCGCCAAAACCGGTAGAATCTCGCACAGATTGGCCTCGGTGGTATGCGGCGGGCTGCACGGGTGTCTTGTGGGAATCAGCCGGAAGAGGAGGGATCGACCTGGAACGGATAGACACAATCTTGGAAGGCGCCTGTATCCTCGAGCCGGTCGTCCACGGTGATGACCGCGGCTTTTTCATCGAGACTTATAATACCAGGGCCTTCGCCGAGGTCGGGATCACCCACACATTCGTCCAGGACAATCATTCCCTCTCGAGGGCCAACGTCCTGCGCGGGCTGCACTACCAGATAACGCATCCCCAGGCCAAGCTCGTACGCGTCATCGCCGGCGAGGTCTACGACGTGGCCGTCGACATCCGCCGGGGCTCTCCCACGTTCGGCAGATGGGCAGGCGCAAGGCTCTCGGCGGACAACAAGCGTATGTTTTTCATCCCGGAGGGCTTCGCACACGGCTTTTACGTCCTCTCCGAGACGGCCGAGTTTCTCTACAAGTGCTCCGACTTCTACGACCCCGAAGGCGAGCGCGGCATCATCTGGAACGACCCCGATCTGGCCATCGACTGGCTCGTCCCCGAGGGAGCAAAACCGGTCCTCTCCGAAAAGGACCGCACCTTCGGCACGCTCGTCACGCGCCCCGAGGAGGACCTGCCGCTCTACGGGTAGTGGTAGGGGACAGGGTAGGGGACAGAAAATGACAGGGGGTAAGTGACAGCCTGATGCCCGGAGGCAAAACAGTCAAGAGAGTGAACGTGGTATTTCACGTAATCCTCCTTATTTGTGTTGCCATCGCCGCGCTCGTGTTTATCAATATCAGGCGTCGCCACATCGCGCGGCAGAACCTTAAGTACGTTCAGTTGACACTGGAGTCTCAGATTCTTGCGCATGACCCTTCCGTGACCGCAGATGACGCGCGCATGCTGCTGCCCAACGGCGAGGGGACGGATGTGGAAAAGGGGCGGCCGTGGCCTGAGGCGAGGCTTGCCCGCTACAGGCAGGCAATGGAGATACTTCGCGGCCGGGACGACATCGCCAAACCGTTCTTGTATAACCTCACGATGGCCATTCCGGCGCCGGAAGTTTACAATGTGACAAACTGGCGGCCGGGGGCGCTTCCCTTGAATCTTGGCTGCTATTGGGTCCAACGAGGCTTTGAGGTTAAGGCATGCCAGGTGGTTCTGCGTGATGCGGACCGCAATGAGCTGCAGCGCCTTCACTGCCCGATTCCGCGGCAGACCAATCCGTATCTCGAAGGCAGTCAGAACCACCTGTACCTGGAGTTGCTCCATCACTGTTCAGCGCTTGTTCTGTGCACGGCCGACCGCAACATTGTCAAGACGCAGGATCAGGGAGGCCCCAGTAATCTGTTACTCCTGTCGTCCGCAGCGCTAATCGAAGTTAGCCTGATAAGCACGGACAACAAGACCAGCAACTCAGTTGAAGTCGGCATCCGCAGGATTCGGGACTTCCTGGCGGCAAGCCTCGGATCGAAGCAGGCGCTACTGGGCTTCGTCTCCGAAGATTACGAAGATCCGGACTGGAGAGATTGGATAGCCTTTCTCCTATCCCGGCACAACATCCTTGGCTATGAACGACCGGCCAAGACGGGTACTACGCAGGCCGAACCCACGGGCACTGACATTCGCGAATTCATCCTTGGCCACAAGGATTCGCTAATGTGGGACGAGGCACACATGAAATGGGTAATCGCCCCAAGGTCGGGTCCAGCCTCTGCAGAATGACAACGGGAATCACAATAAAGGGGCAGTAATAGGCGTCATTTTGCTCCGCGGAGGGTACGGTCCGCTGCAGGCAAATGGGCTTATGTGGACCGGGTAGGGGTAAGGGGGTAGGGGACGGGTAGGGGAAAGATACCATTTTTTCTTTGAAGGAAAGACGGGTGGCACCGACAACTTGTTGTCGGTGTTCGCCACAGGCGAACAAGAGGGGGCATTCAAAACACACGGGACCGCA
>JAGHCE010000120.1 GCA_021160625.1 Planctomycetota bacterium
AGCAAAAAGGGGGCGAAGCCCTCCCCACTGGTGGCTTGACAGGGCCGTCCAGCGGGTTAAGATTGCTGCAGCACCGGGACCCTGAAGGCTGGAGAGGCTATGCCGGAAAGTCGAGCCTGGACACAGATGCACCTGTTCGGCCTGGAGTACCTCCATGCCGAGGAAATAACGGCGGTGCTCGACCTGGCAGACGAATTTCGCCCGGCAGCCACCGACCCCGCCGCCAGGGTTGACACCCTCAAGGGCAAGGCGGTCCTGAACCTCTTTATGGAGCCTTCCACACGCACCGCCACGTCCTTTGCGGTTGCGGCGAAGCGTTGCGGCGCGGACGTTGTCAGTTTCTCGAAGGCCGCATCATCGACGTCCAAGGGCGAGACGTTGATCGACACCGCGAAGAACATCGAGGCGATGGGCGTTGACGTCATAGTGCTGAGGCACCGGGCGGCCGGCTCGCCGCAGATACTCGCCAAGAACACCGACTGCTCAATCGCCAACGCCGGCGACGGCCGCCACGAGCACCCCACCCAGGGTCTCCTCGACATTCTGACCATCCGCCAGGCCAAGGGCCGCATCGAGGATCTGAAGGTCGCCATCGTCGGGGATATCGCCAACAGCCGCGTGGCGCGGTCAAACCTCTGGGGCCTTGTGAAACTGGGGGCCGAGGTGACGTTCGTGGGGCCGCCCACAATGCTGCCGAAGAGTTTCGAGAAGTGGGGCGCGCGTGTCGCGTACGATTTCGACTCGGTTGTGGGCGAGTTCGACGTGATTAATATGCTGAGGATACAGCTCGAGCGGCACGCGGACGCCGCAATGCCGAGCCTGAGGGAATACTCGCGGGGTTATGCGCTCACCGAGGAGAGGCTCGCACGGACGAAAAGCGGCTGCATCGTGATGCACCCGGGGCCCATCAATCGCGGCGTGGAGCTGCCGTCCTCGGTGGCCGACGGACCGGCAAGCGTGATACTGCCGCAGGTCTCCAACGGCGTGGCGGTGCGGATGGCGGTGCTGACGCTCCTTTCCCAGGCCCGTGACAGGGCAAGCCGGTAGCGGGGTGACAATGGCCGAACAAGGAAAGATTCTCATTCGTCAGGCGAGAATAATCGACCCGGCAAACGGCATCGACGCCGAGGGCGACATACTCATAGAGTCGGGCAGGATCGCCGCCGTCGGCAAGGTCAAGGCGGACGGCGCAGAAGTTGTCGACGCGGCGGGCCTCGTTGCAGCGCCCGGCTTCGTCGACATTCATACGCACTTGAGGCAGCCCGGCCCGGCGGGGGGCGAGACGGTCCTCTCCGGCACGCGTGCGGCGGTAAACGGCGGATACACACTTGTCTGCGCAATGCCGAATACAGACCCTCCCGTGGACTCTCCCGCAGCGGTGGCGTACCAGGCGCTCCTGGGAAAGCGTGCCGGTTATGCAAAGGTTCGCCCGATCTCGGCGATTACCCTGGGGCGAAAGGGCGAAGAACTCGTTGAAATGGCGGCCGCGGCGGCCGAAGGGGCAGTGGCCTTCAGCGACGACGGCGACTGCCTGCCGACGGCGAGAATGGCGGCCAAGGCGCTTCGGTACGCGGGGATTACGGGCCTTGCGATAATCGAGCACGCCGAGGACCTTTCGCTCTCCGGCACGGGCGTGATGCACGCTGGCGACTATTCCGCGTCGCTCGGGCTTGCCGGCATACCGGCCTCAAGCGAGGACGTGATCGTCGCGCGCGACTGCATCCTGGCAATGGAAACCGGCGGCCGGCTCCACATCGCCCATCTCTCCACGTCCGGGGCGGCAGAGATAGTCCGCCGGGCGAAGAAGTCCGGGGCGGCGGTCACCGCCGAGGTCACGCCGCACCACCTCGTTCTCGACGATCAGGCGCTCGAAAGTTTCCACACCAGCTTCAAGGTGAAGCCGCCTTTGAGGTCCCGCAACCACGTGGAGGCGCTGCGCAAGGCGCTTGTCGACTCTACCATAGACTGCATCGCCACCGACCATGCCCCTCACCGCTTCGAAGACAAAAACGTCGAATACGACTACGCCGCTTTCGGCGTGACCGGGCTTGAAACGGCCTTCGGCGTGCTCTACACGGAGTTCGTCCAAACGGGCATTATGCCGCTCGACCGGCTTATCGCCCTGATGACGGCAAAGCCGGCGCAGGTCCTCGGCCTTGAGGCCGGGACGCTTGGCATCGGGGCACCGGCGGACGTGGTGCTTCTCGACCTGGCTTACGAGCACGTTGTGGAAGAGGAGGATTTCCTCTCCGCAGGGATAAACTCCCCCTTCGTAGGCTGGAAGCTCGCCGGCCGGGCCGTCTCGGTCCTCGTGGACGGCGTCTTCAGGAAACGCGACGGTGCCGTGGAGGGGGCTTCGCCCCCTTCCTGCTAAGGAGGCCACGGACGTTGTCCGTGGCAATCAACTGACCTTCCGTGGGCCAGACGTGCCCTCCACGGTGGGTAAACCTTGCCCCTACGCGTAATATTCGGAAATCGAACCCGGCGCGAAGGACCTACTGCCAGTATTCCGGTGAGGAAAACACGCCCGTTTTGGGGTCCCAGGTGATGTCGAAGCACCTCCCACCAGGGTTCTTGACGGCGGCGTACTTCGGCTCGAAGGCCATCCTGTGCCACAGGTGAAACGTGAAAATATTCGTGTAGCGCTCGACGATGAGACTGACGTAGTACTCGCCCGGATCGATGTCGAGGTTCTCTTCCATGTGCTTCGCGAGGGCTCGGACAGCCCCCTGGTAGCCGCCGGCAAAGGCGTCCACGTCCATCTGCAGTGTCGCCCCTACCGAGCCCGGCGTCCGGGCGGGTTTCTCGCGGCAGCCCAAGGGCGCCATAAACAAGAATGCGAAGGCGACGGCAAAGCCCATTTTTTTCAAGGACATTCACACTCCCCTCAACCGTCCGACAACGATATATGTGACGGAATCGGCCCCCGGAGGGATTTTCTTTAGATTTTGCCGCTGCAATCGCCCCGCCGTTTGCCCGTGCGGGCCTCCCTGTCGGCCCTTACCCGCCGCATAGTGCGGAATTTTGTGCTTGCGTTCCACGGCGTGCCGGTGTATCAATTAATGTTAGTCTCCCCGTAAATGGGGAGTTTTGGGAGTGGTTTATGGACCTCGCCGGTAAAGGCCGAAGAACGGGGCTGCCAGTCTGGATCTGGCGGTGCGCCTCGGGAGCGGGCCCGAAGGGGGCTTTTGGCTTCTGGGGCTTCTTTTATTTCGGCACGCCGGCCGGCGGTCCTTGACGACACGCAAACGCGTTTTTCAAGGCCTCGAGGCCGGTAAAGGCGTCGGGGCCTTTTTTCTTGGCTGCTGGCGGAAACAAAAACACGAAAAACATTCAGAACCGGAGGAAAAAAGATGATTATCGTTATGAAACCGGGAGCCACCCGCGACGAGATCGACCACGTGATGGAAAAGATCGAAAGCATCGGTCTTGTCAGCCATCCCATCTTCGGCACGAGACGCACGGTCATCGCGGCCATCGGCGACAAGCACGGACGTAACCTCGACGACATCGAGGCCGCTTCCGGCGTTGAGAGGGTGGTACCCATCCTCGCCCCTTACAAGATGGCCTCCCTCGAAGTCCACGAGGAAAAAAGCACCGTCAAGGTAAACGGGTTCGCCTTCGGAGGCAAAAAAATCGGCGTTATCGCCGGCCCCTGCACCATTGAAGACGAAAAGACCACGGTTGAGACGGCCGAGTTCGTCAAATCCGTAGGCGCCGTGGCCTTGAGAGGCGGTGCCTACAAGCCACGCACGAGCCCCTACTCGTTCCAGGGTCTCGAGGAACTGGGCCTGAAATATCTCGCCAAGGCGCGCGAGAAAACCGGCCTGGCGGTCGTAACCGAGGTGATATCCGCCAAGTACGTGGGACTGGTCTCCAAGTACGCCGACGTGCTGCAGATAGGCGCGCGAAATATGCAGAACTTCCTCCTCCTGAAGGCCGTCGGCGACCAGGAAAAACCGGTGCTGCTGAAGCGGGGGATGAGCGCCACGCTGGACGAGTTTCTCTTCGCGGCGGAGTACATCCTCTCGCGCGGCAACCAGAACGTCATCCTCTGCGAAAGAGGCATAAGAACCTTCGAGAACCACACGCGAAACACGGTTTCCATTGCCACCATCCCGTCGCTGAGGCTCCGCACGCACCTGCCCGTGATTGTCGATCCAAGCCATTCCACGGGTCATTCAAACCTCGTCTCCCCGGTGTCGATGGCCGCCGTGGCGGCCGGTGCGGACGGTATCATAGTGGAGGTTCACCCCCGGCCGGAAGAAGCCCTCGTGGATGGAGCACAGTCGCTTGACTTCCCAGCCTTCGAAAAGATGATGGTACAAATCGCGAGAATTGCGGAGGCCGTTGACCGCACCGCCTGAGCGATGCGGTCCTCTTCCTCCCAGGAAATGAAACCAGCAGTCGAGTGACTGACAAGGAAAATAAGGGACTTTCGTTTCCCGAATTGCTGCGCCGCCTCACGGGGCTCGTGAAGCCCCACTGGAAAAAGGCGGTCGTAGTCACCGTTCTGCTTTTCGCCACCCTGGGGCTTGAGCTTCTCCAGCCGATGGTGATAGGGTCGGTGGTAAACGCAGTCGAGGCGGCTCTTCGCTCCGGCGAGACCGGCGGCATCGGGGCCGGAGGTGTGGCATTTTTCGGCCTGGCGCTGTTGGGCATAGGCGGCGGGCGGTCGCTTATGATGTTCGTAACCGGCGTGCAGCAGGCGCGGCTGACACACAACATCCTCTGGACGCTGCGGCGCCAGCTCTACCAGGCGATGCAGAGGCTCTCTTTCTCGTTTTTCGACGCGGCCGAGTCCGGCCAGCTTATCAGCCGTTCCACCAGCGACGTCCAGCGCGTGGCGCGCTTTTTCAACGCCGCCTTTTTCTCGTCGATCGAAGCGTTCACCATACTGGGCGGCATTACCATCTATATGTTCATCAGGAACCCGCTGCTTGCCGTCGTGACGCTTGCGCCGGCGCCCATAACGCTTCTAATCGTCGTCCACACCGCCAGGAAGGCCCGCTCCTACTTCAAGGACGCTCGCGACGCGTACGGCGCAGTGACAACGAACCTGCAGGAAAACATCGCGGGCGTAAAGGTCGTGCGGGCATTCGCCAGGGAGGAGTCCGAAACCGAGAGGTTCGAGGAAAAAACTCGGACTTTCGTCGGGAAGGTCCTCCGGGGAATCGACTACTGGGCGATGCGCATTCCGATAGCGATGCTTTTCTATGGTTTCAACGCGCCGGTTATCCTGTTTGTCGGCGGTTACCTGGTGATGAAGGGGCCCCAGGCGGGGGGGATCGACCTGGGAACGCTTTTTGCGTTCTTTTTCTATGCGCGGCTTATGACCTTCCGCATACGGATGATAGGCAATATCGTCAACGCCACGGCCAGGGCCAGCGCCGCCGCGGACAGGATCTACGAGATTCTCGATGCAAGGCCCGACGTGGCCGAGAGCCGCTGCCCGAAGAAACTGCCCGAAGGCGGCGGCGAGGTGGTCTTCGAAAACGTCAGCTTCGCCTACAACGAGGGGCAGAGCGTTCTCTCCGGCATCAACCTGCGTGTCGCACCCGGACAGATGGTGGCGGTGGTGGGGCACACCGGCTCCGGCAAGACGTCGCTTGTCAATCTCATCCCGCGCTTCTACGACGTCACCGAGGGTTCGGTAAAGGTGGACGGCGTGGACGTCCGGAACCTGAAACTCTCAAGCCTCCGGCGCAGCGTCTCGCTCATCTTCCAGGAGACGTTCCTCTTCTCGGCAACCATCGCCGAGAACATCGCCTACGGCAGGCCCGACGCGGACTGTGAAGAAATCATAAGGTGCGCAGAGGCCGCCCAGGCCCGGGAATTCATCGACGAGCTCGACGACGGCTACGACACGATTGTCGGCGAGAGAGGCGTGACGCTTTCCGGCGGCCAGAGGCAGAGGATTTCAATAGCCCGTGCGCTCTTGGCGAACCCCAGGATCCTCATTATGGATGATGCGACGGCGTCAGTCGACTCGGCCACCGAGCGCCTTATTCAGCAGGCGCTCCTCGAGCTCTCGCGCGGGCGCACCACCTTTGTCATCGCCCACAGGGTTTCAACCGTCAGGCGGGCCGACCTCATCGTGGTCCTCGATGATGGGAGGATAATCGAGACGGGCACACACGATGAGCTCCTGGCGGCAGGGGGCGCTTACAGAAAGATATACGATATGCAGCTGGCCGACGCCGTGGCGGAAATGGAAAAGAACTCGTGAGCTGGGAAGAACAGGAAGAGCGGTACAAGCCTTTCAACAGGCACCTTTTAGCCAAGCTCTACAAGTTTATGTGGCGCTACAAGGTGGCATTCTGGGGGCTGGTGGCCCTGTGGCTTGTCTGGACCGTCGTAATGCTTGTCCAGCCCGACCTTATGAGGAGGGGCATAGACAAGTACCTGGTCCCCGCCATGGACGGCAAGATCGCGCGGCAGGTTGCCTACCGAGGGCTCGCGATGGTGTCGCTCTTGTTCGCGGGGCTTGCTGTTATGGGGACGACCTTGAGGATCGTCCGCGTGAGGGTGGGTTCCCGCCTCGCCCAGAAGGTGATAAACGACATCCGGACGGCGATCTTCCGCCACGTCCAGCGGCTCTCAATGAGCTACTTCGACAGGACAAAACAGGGCTGGCTGATCGCACGGGCCGACAGCGACCTCGATACGCTCGAGGGGATATTTTCCTGGGCGCCGTATGACTTAGCCTCAAGCATCGTGACGCTGACCGGCGCGGTGGGCTTGATGTTCTGGTACAACTGGCGGCTGGCGCTTGCGGTGGTGGCCACAATACCGATCCTTTTCGTGCTGACGATCCTTTTCCGCAGGAAGATTGCCGACGCCTACCGCAAGGTCAGGCGCTTGGCCAGCCAGATTACGGCCAACATCGCCGAGAATATCTCCGGCATACGGGTGGTGCAGTCGTTCGTGCGGCAGGACCGCAATCTTGAGCATTTTGACGAGCTCAACCGCGAAAATGTCGCCGCCAACGTTCGCGCGGCCCGGATATGGCAGTCCTACTGGCCGTCAATCGGCTTCGTCGGCACCATCGGAACCACCACGATAATCTGGTACGGAAGCTGGCTCATTCTGCACGGCCGGCTTACCGTCGGCGAACTTATGGCGTTTATGTTTTACCTGGGGATGTTCTTCGGTCCGATTCACCAGATGGGCAGGCTCTACAACACGCTGATGGCGTCGATGGCGGCGTCGGAGCGGATATTCGGCCTCCTGGAAACTGAGCCCGAGATAGTTGACCCCGTCGAGCCGCTCGACCTCGGCCGTATCGAGGGAAGCGTCGTTTTCGACCACGTCTCCTTTGCTTACAACAGCCCCTCGGACGAGGAGTTCAAGTGGGTCTTGAAGGACATCTCGTTTACGACACGGCCCGGAGAAACGATAGCGCTGGTCGGGCCGACCGGCGCCGGCAAAACCACCGTCATCTCGCTCATCCCGCGCTTTTACGACGTGCAGGAGGGCCGGATAACAATCGACGGCCGCGACGTAAGGCAGGTCACCCAGAAGGCCCTTCACTCGCAGATGGGCCTCGTGCTCCAGGAGTCGTTCCTCTTCTCCGGAACGGTTATGGAAAACATCAAGTACGGCCGGCCGGAAGCGACCGACGACCAGGTAAAGGAGGCCTCCAGGACTCTCGGCTCGTACGACATACTCTCGCGGCTGGCCGACGGCTTTGCCACCGAGGTCGGCGAGCGCGGCGAGAACCTCTCCCAGGGGCAGCGCCAGCTCGTATCGTTTACGCGCGCGATAGTGGCCGACCCGCGCGTGCTGATACTCGATGAGGCCACCGCCGCCGTCGACGTCGAGACGGAGATGACGCTCCAGTACGCGCTCGACAGGCTCATTGAGCGGCGCACCTCGTTCGTCGTGGCGCACCGGCTCTCAACCGTGCGCAACGCCGACCAGGTCCTCGTGATCCAGGACGGCCGGATAACCGAGCGCGGCACGCACAGGGAGCTTCTTGCCGCCGGAGGCGCATACGCGGCGATGTACGCCGAGTTTATCAAGGCATAATATGCAGAATCGCCTATCCCACGATTCGCACCACCTCCTCGGCCTCGGCGCAACGCTGGCGTCGGTTCTCTTCTTCGTGGTGATGAACGTCCTCACGAAATACTTGAGCGACATCCCCTCTTCTCAAAAGGTGATGTACCGGATGCTGGTGGGGGTGCTGGGGATTGTCGTGCTGGTGCGAGTGGGTATCGTGAAGTGGCGCTTCGGGCACATAGGGCTTCTATGCCTGAGGGGCACCCTCGGCGCCGTCACGGTGCTCTTCTATTTCTACTCGATAGACCATACGACGCTCGGGCGCGCCTCTTTTCTCTTGTTCACGTACCCTGCCTGGGGGGCGCTTTTCTCGTATCTTTTCCTGAAGGAGCCTCTCGGCTGGAAACGCCTGCCGGGAATGGTGCTGATCTACGCCGGCGCATTTGCCATCCTTGCGTCCAGGTCAGCCGCCGGAGGCGAAGGGGTGACGCTTGCCGGGGACCTATCGGGGCTGGCGGCGGGCTTTGTAAGCGGCGCGGCCACCACGACCATCCGGGCGCTGCACCGCTATGACTCCACCTGGATCATTATGTTCTTCTTCGTCTTCTTCGGTATGACGGCCGGTGCGGGCGTGACCTTCGCCACCGGAACATACGTCGCACCGTCCCATATTCAATGGCTCATTCTCCTGGGAATCGGTCTGACCTCGCTCGCCGCGCACGCTTTCTTCACCATCGGATTCCGCTACCTCGACGTTGCGACAGTTGGCGCAGTGGCGATGCTCCAGTCGCCGCTGTCGGCGGCGGCGGCCTGGCTCGTCCTGGCTGAGGACTTTTCCCGGCTGGCAATTGCGGGAGGGGCGCTGGTGCTGGCGGGAGGGGCATACTTAGCCAAGACGAGTCGTGCCAGGACTATGCAGCGCAAGGACCAGGCGGCCCAAGCGCCCGCGCCACATGACTAAGACCGCCGCACGGGCTACAAAAAGAGGCCCAGCGCCGTTGTCGCCGTCTTCCTCACTCGCCGCGCGTCGATGCGCTCGACCGCATCACCTTTTGCAGCGGCGTCGGCGTAATCGCTGCGCGTCGTGTCGAGGATGACCTCCATCGGCATCGTGATGCGGAAGGGCTGTGCAACCCCGACGTGGCCCATCGCGCGCCCGGCGGCCTCGCGAATCCGCCGGTGGGCTTCGTCGAGGTCAACGAGGACCGCGTCGCTCCTGCCGACGCCGCGCTTGACGGGAGCGGTTTCCAC
>JAGHCE010000079.1 GCA_021160625.1 Planctomycetota bacterium
AATGAAACACCGCGTAGATGTAATTGAAAATGTCCTCCGGGCCGAAGGTTTTCTTGAGGTCACCCTTCCCGTCACTGACGAATTCCATCGCCAGCTTCCCCGCGAATTCCTGAACGAACTCCCACGAGAGATTCGGCTCGCGGCCGTTTTTGCCGGTCGGCCATCCCTGCCAATCACCCAGGGTCGTTGTTGTCGTGTGCACCTGCGCGCCTTGCTGGGGAGGGTATAGATATAGCGGGCTGACAAAACTACCATCGTATCTAGAGACTATTTTGTGTTGGGCCGTGCGTACATTTGTTGCCAACGTCGCAAATGCCTCCTTGGTCTGGCGCGTCGTTATGACTGCAAGATTCTCTAGCGCAAGGTGGTCATTGACTTCGGGGCGATGGTAGTCAAACGCGTGTCTTCCGTAGAGCATATATCTAAAGTCGAATGGTCGATATATGCAATTCCGTGGTTTCTCATCAGGCGGAATACTCTTGCGCGCCTCGCTAAGCTTCCAGTCTCTATTGTCTTTTATGGCGTACTTCTCTCGCAAAGCCTCATCGCTCAGTGATTGATTCTCAAGGTCCGCAATCCGCACTAACGCATCATGGTAATCAAAACACACGGCAAAATGGTCTCGGTGCGAATTGGGTCCGAGGAGTGTTACGGGCATAGCCTCACTGACCCGCCAGCAACAAGTTAGCTCACACCGAAGCGCATCATCAACAGGCTTGAGGACGTAATCAGGGCTTCGCGGCTCAAGCTCCTCCCACGATGTAGATGCAATGTCTTGAGAAAACAGCCATTGGTACTTGTCCGTGCGCTGTCCCCAAAGCTCGGAGTGTCTTGCTGTCGTGGCCTTCGCTCTCCGGTGCTTTCTTGCGAAAAGTCCGACGGCTACGCCCTGTTTGATGGCGAACACATTGGTATCCTTCGATCCGTCGGGGCATCGCTCCTTCTTTCTCTGATTCCCGTGCAGGTCGAGGATATGGATGTCGTCGAAGGCGTCCATGAGGCTCTGGCGCATCCCCCGGAATGTGGGATTGTCGAGGTAGCCGTGATTGGTGATGAAGCCCAGAACGCCGTAGCCCGTTTTTTCTATCCGCCACTGCGCAAAACGAATGAATTTGACATAATCGTCGTTCAGCCACTTGGGATTTCGCTCGCCGAGCGGCTTGCCGTCGACCTCGAAATAGTTGGCGGTCTTCTTCTCGCTGAGCGTGTCACTCCCGCGCATGAGGCCGTCTATCCATGGGCCCTTGTTCTCAGAATGGCCCGAATAGGGCGGATTGCCGAGGATGACCATTACAGGGGCATCGCGTTTGACGGCACTTGCGGCGTTGGCCTCGTCGGCTATCGTTTGTCCGAAGAGGGTCTTGGCGCGGTATTCGGCCTCTTCGAGCGTGTTCGTCAGAAAGACATTTAGCCTTTCATTCTCCTTGAAATCGTAACCGGTCTCCTTGAGGAGAAGGCCCAGCTTCATATGGGCGACGGCGTATGGAGCCATAAGAAGCTCGAAGCCGTAAAGCCTCGGCAGGAGATGCTTGGAGACGTAGCCGCGCCACATCCCCTCGTTGCCCTTGAAAGACTCCCTTATGTGCCGCACAACCGCGTGAAGAAACGTCCCCGTACCGCACGCCGGGTCTAGTATCTGGACCTTGTGAACCTTTCTGGTCTCCTTCTCCTGTGTCTTGGGATTTTTGACCTCTATCTCGATCATCGTGGAATCGGCGAGGCCGTCCTTGAGGCCGAAATCGGTCTTGAGGATGTGGTCGATGCTTCTGACGATGTACGAGACGACCGGCTCGGGCGTGTAGTAGACGCCGCGCGCCTCCCGCATCTTCGGGTCGTAGGCGGCGAGGAACGTTTCGTAGAAGTGAACGACGGGGTCTTCGCGTTTCGTGGCCCTTCCGAAATCGGCGAGAATCGCCGCTATGTCGGAGCGTCTCAAAATCTCCGCCAGTTCATCGACCGCCCAGGCCACGCCGTCGTCAAGATCGGGACCGGCCATGTCGGCAAACATGCTTCTCAAAAACGGATTGCTCTTAGGAAGGTCGTAAGCCGCGTGCCGCCTGTTGAAATCCTTGATTTGGGACTCCGGCAGATTCACCCTCGCCGTGAAGAGGCCGTAGGAAATCGTCTGCGCGTACATATCGGCGAACTGCGCTTCGGTGAGGTCGTGAAGAAGGACCTTCCTGAAACCGTCCATCTGTGCGTGAAGGCCGCCCCTTGCCCCCTCGCTTTTGAGGACGCCGAGTATTGACTCGCGGATGAGCTGGGCCATTCTCGCCATTCGCGCCGCCAGTTCCTTCGACGTTGAAACCGACGGCCTGTCGTAGCCCAGGAAAACATCAAGCATCCGGCGCAACTGCTCGGCACCGCTGTCAAGAACGCGTATCTTGCCCTTCGAGTCAACGCGCCCCAGCCTGACCTCTGTTCTCTGCTGGCCGTCAACGTAGTACCGAAACAGCAGGTAGTCCGTGAGGATGAGGTTTGGAAGCGCCGGGAGATATCGCTTCATCTGGGCGGTTTTCTCGGTTTTGCCGAGAGGGGCGCCGATATCCTTGCATTCGATGCTGCCGATAGGCGTGTTTCGGCGGAGCACCTGGAAGTCCGGCGCGCCGCACGCGACACGTTTCGGCTCGTTTACCGCGAGAATATCTCGTCCGAGCGATTCCACGAGGGCCTTGAGCGCCGGCCGGTACGCGTGCTCGCCTGCCTGGCCGGTGGCGAGTTCCTTCTGAATGCTCCTGAGGTACGCGCCTGTTTCTTTCGACATTCCCCACCCCCAAAGGGCAATTGATGAAATATGGGTAGTTTATACAGATATCCCGAAGCATTTGCAACCTCGACGGCGTGTATCCGCGCGCCTCGCGGTTTCGACGGGGCGGGCAAGGCTGGTATTGCCCTGGGGCTTTGCTACTGTAGAATGGACGGGGCAGGGGCCCCGGCGCAAAGGAGAATAGTATGTCGATCTTCGAAGAGATTCTTGAGCACATTGAAGGCCTTACAATCATCGATACACACGAGCACCTGTCCAACGAGTCAGAGTGGGCCGGGCAGCAGTGCGATGTTCTTGTGGAGTGGCTGAAGCACTACTTCTCATCCGACCTGGTCTCTGCGGGGCTGCCGAAGAAGGTGCTCGACGAGACCGTGCGGGACAGCAGGAAGCCGCTTATGGAGCGGTGGGCGATTGTGGAACCGTATTGGCAGGCGGCGAGGAACACGGGGTACGCACGGGCGCTCGACATCACGGCGCGTGAGATTTACGGGCTGGCGGGCGTCAACGGCAGCACGATCGAGGAACTTAACGCGAAGTTCGTGAAGCGCAGGGCCGACACGGCGGCAGGCAAGAGCTATTATCGGCATGTTTTGAAGGACAAGGGGCGCATTGCGGTCTCAATCACGCCCCGGGCGGCCGGCGAGTTTTCTGTCGATAGGGAGTTTCTTCGGAGCGTTCTTCGATTAGAGGGGCTTATCGACCTTCATGAAGCGGCGCAGCTGGAGAAACTGGGGGCGGAGACCAATACGCGGATCCACACGCTGGACGACTATGAGTCGGCGGTGAAGGTTGTTCTGGAGCGGGCTCTCTCGGAGGGGGCGGTCGGTCTGAAGTGCCTCTTTGCCTACCGGCGGCCGATTCTGTTCGGGAAGGCGACGCGCGAGGAGGCCGAGGCGGCCTTCAACGGGCTGTTCGGCATCATGCCGTCGAGCAGCACGGCGGGCATGCCTGCCGCATCGTATCTGCGGCCGCTCGAGGACTACATGATGCACCGCACGCTGGCCTTTGCGGATGAGCGCGGGATGGTCATGCAGGTACACACGGGGATCCAGGCGGGCAACGGGAATATTCTCGCGAACTCGAACCCCGAACTCCTCACAAACCTCTTCCTCGAATACCGCAACGTCACGTTCGACATTTTTCACATCTCGTACCCCTGGCACTTCACGCTGGCGGCGCTGGCGAAGAGCTTTGCGAACGTTACGATCGATATGTGCTGGGCGCATATCATTTCTCCGGAGGCGAGCGTCCGGGCGCTCGCGGAATATCTCGACAGCGTTCCGGCGAACAAGATTTCGGCCTTTGGAGGAGACTACTGCTTCCCCGACGGGGTGTACGGCCATCAAAAAATCGCCAGGCAGAACGTGGCCAGGACACTCGCTCTCAAGGTCGAAGAAGGCACCTTCGACCTCGACCGCGCAAAGGAAATCTCCACCTGGCTCTTCGTCGACAACCCCAAACGCATCTTCAACCTCGACATCTGACGCGCCTGTATCCTTGAAATCCTCAAGACCCGCAACAGCCGTACAGCCGAGGGGGGGGGTCTTCGACCCCTCTTTGCTACAGGGGGAGGGCTTCGCCCCCTTTCTGCTATGGGGGCCACGGGCGTTGCCCGAGGCAATTAACTGGCCTTTCGGAGGGCTTCGCCCCCCTCTTTGCTATGGGGGCCGCAGACGTTGTCTGCGGCAGTCAACTGACC
>JAGHCE010000150.1 GCA_021160625.1 Planctomycetota bacterium
GTACTGCCGTGAACATGAGGCGCAGGGGCGACGTGTTAATGGAACTGGCGAAGGCCGACGAGGCGGTGAATCTCTACCGGGAGGCCGACGCTTCGACGGCGGCCCGGCCGCGCTGGTATTTCCAGACCGCCGGGCGCCTTGAGCTCCTGGGCCGCCTGGACGACGCCGAGGACATCCTTCGAAGCGCTGTTGACGATCCTTCGATCCTGCCGGTCGGCTTGAGGAAAGTGGCGCTGCTCGAACTCGGGCGCATTTATGATGCCTTGGGCCGTCTCGAAGAGGCCGAGGCCGCCTTGCGCGAGGCGCTCGGTCAAGGCGTCTTGCCGACCGCGTCCATGCGGACGTCCCTTGGAATGGCCCTTGCCGGCAAGGTCGAGAGGGACCCCACGGGGATTCGAAGACTCCTCGTGGGAATCCTTATCAAGCAGGGTAAGTTCGAAGAGGCCGTCGCCGAGGCGCGCCTTGCGACCAAAGAAGCGCCGTGGGATCCCCGTGCCGCAGGGGCGCTTGCGGACGCGTACAAGGCCGGAGGCAAGACCGCCGAGGCGATCTCGGTTGCAGAAAGCTTCGTCAAGGCGCATCCCTCCAACCAGATGGGCGTGCTCAAGTTAATGCAGCTTCTGGCTGTTGAGGGGCAGACTGACAAGGCCGTTGAAGCGGGCAGGAAGTACCTCGAATCCAAGGGAGATGACGCCGCTGTTCAGGCGCAGGTGCTCAGGCTGTACAAGGACGCCGGACGTACCGAGGAGGCGGAGAAGTTCGCACTTTCCGGGCAGGAGGGCGAGCCGTCCTATCCTGCGGCGCTGGGGCTCCTGGACGTTTACATCCAGGGCGGCCGGGAAGAAAAAGCCCTTTCCCTCGCAGAGGATATCCTCAAGAACAACCCGCTTGACACCAAGGCCGCACTGCAGGTGGTGGCTCGGCTGTGGAAGGGGCTTTCCAGCGAGAAAGCCGCGCAGTTCGTAAAGGACTATTCCCACAAGTACGCCGACGATATGCGGGCCTCTTATGCCTTGGCGCGGGTGCTCGCCGGCAAGGCAAGAGTACAGGAGGCCGGCGAGATATTCGTTTCCCTGGCCCAGCGCCGCGCACCCTACGCTGATGTCTACGAAGGCGCGGCCCTGTCCCTCGTGGGCAGCGGCGATGCATACCAGGCGGCGGTCCTTTTCCTCAACGGCATCGACAACGGTTTCGTGGCCCGGCCGGAAAATATGGCCGGCCTGCTTGTCGACCGGGCGAAGGACCCGGGAAAGGTCGCCGAGCGCCTCGAAAAGCATATCACGGACTACAACGGCGCCCTCACCGTGTTTTGCGAAATCGTCGCCGGGCTTTACAGCAGGGCCGAAAAGGACGCCAAGGCCGAGCAATTCTACAGAAAGGCGCTCGAAGACCCCTCGCCCGGGCTTCGCAACTACGCAGGCCTCGCGCTTTCCCTCTACCGACAGGAAAAGGTCTCCGAGGCGATCGGCCTCGTCGAGGACCTTATCCACAAGGGCCAGGGCGCCCCTCCCCTCGTTCGTATGCTGGTAACGATGCTTTCCGAGGACGGCAGGTATGACCAGGCAAAGAGCATCGCCGAAAGGCTCATAGCCGAGCAGCCCACCGACATTGACAACCGCATCGTCCTTGCAAACGTGTACATCGACAGCGAGGACTACGAGACCGCCGAGAAGCAGCTGCTTTCGGCGCGCGACCTCGCCGAGGGTGACAAGGAATCGCTGATACGCGTGAGGTATCTTCTGGGGATTGTCTATGATGAGCAGGGCAAGGATGCCTCGGCCCTCTCGATGTGGCGCGCTAACCTCCAGGCGGCCCCGGACGACGCCGACTCAAATAACGCCCTGGCATATCACTTCGCCGAAAGCGGCACGAACCTCGACGAGGCGCTTGTCCACATCCGGAAGGCCCTCGCCGGCGACCCCGAAAATGCCGCTTACCTCGACACGCTCGGCTGGGTATATTACAAGAGGGGCGAGACCGACAAGGCGGTGGAAAGCCTCACAAGGGCCGCCGCGAAGATGCCCGACGCCGTCATCTTCGACCACTTGGGCGATGCGCTTTCAAAAAGCGGCGACCGGGAAGGGGCGCTTGCGGCCTGGCGCAAGGCGCTTGGCAACAAGCCGAAGTCAAAAGACAGGGTGAAGATAGAGGAGAAAATCAAGGCCGGTTCCCCCACGCCTGCGGGGGACGTCAAACGAGATACACAAGGAGATCGTGATGTCGGGCCATAGTCATTGGGCGGGTATCAAGTACAAGAAGGCGCTTGCGGACGCCAAGCGCGGGAAGGTTTTCTCGAAGATAGCGAGGAAGATTACGCTTGCCGCCAAGACCGGCGGCGCCGATACGGACACCAACCTCGATCTTCGTTACGCTATAGAAGAAGCGCGCGCGGCGAATATGCCAAAGGATAACGTCGCACGCGCAATCAAGAAGGGTCTCGGAAATCTTCCCGGCACGAACTTCGAACGCATCGTCTACGAAGGTTACGGGCCGGGCGGCGTGGCGATTATGGCGGAGGCTCTCACCGACAACAGGAACCGCACCGCCTCCGAGATACGAAAGATATTCGACCGCAGCGGCGGCAACCTCGGCGAGACCGGCTGCGTTGGGTGGATGTTCGAAAAGAAGGGCCTCATCACCGTTGACGCCGAGGGTGTCGATGAGGACGAGCTGATGCTCGTGGTGATGGAGGCCGGCGCCGATGATATGGAGCGCGTGCAGGATTTTTTCGAGATTACGACGTCTGTGAGCGTTCTTGGCGCCGCGAAAACCGCCCTTGATGAGGCCGGCTACAATGTGAAGATGGCCGGGTTTCACAACATCCCGAAAACGAGCGTGGACCTGGACGCCGACCAGGGAAGAAAAATCCTGCGCCTCGTCGATGCCCTCGACGACCAGGACGACGTCCAGAGCATCTCGGCCAATTTTAACGTCCCCGACGAGGTGATGGCAGAAATGGCCGGCGAGTAGCGCCTTTGGGTGTGTCTTGACCTTGTGGCGGGCCTGGGTATAGTTGACGACGATTCTTTTGAATAGACCTTTACGAACTTGTGGGAAAGGGGTGAGCGGATGCGCTTTAGCTACGTTACTGCAAATCTGATTGGTGAGCCTTTCGGCTACAACGGTGAGACCGACTGGGAAAAGCTCGACGACGCGATGGTCGAGCAGACGACACCTGAGACTTTCCGCGAAACCTGCCGGATGGTCAAGGATATGGGGTTCGACGGCATTGAGATATACACCGGCCACTGCAGCTACCTAAAGCGCGACGTAGACTTCGCGAAGGCGATAAGAGACGTCTGCGGCGAAGAGGGGCTCGATATTGTCGGTTATGCCGGAGGCTTCGGTTTTCCCGAAGGGACGAAGGAGGATTTCGAGCGCACGTTTGCAATGTGCAAGGCGCTTGGATGCACGCTTATGACGGGCGGGATCGCCGGGCCGGCCGACTGGGAGCTTGCCGCCGAGATGCTTCGCGGCGAAGGCCTCATCATCGCCTACGAGAACCACCCCGAGAAAACGGCCGAGGAGGTCCTGGCGAAGATCGCCGGCAAGGAGGACGTCATCAAGGTTGGTTTCGACACTGGTAACATCACTGCCCAGGGGGGAGACGCCCTGGAGGCGGCGAAGAAACTGGCGGCGCACCTTGCCCACCTGCACTGCAAAGACGTGCGCGTCGCAGGCGCCCACGATACCTGCGCCCTCGGCGAAGGCGTGGCTAAGGTCCAGGAAGCGGTGCAGTACATCGTCGCCCAGGGCTACGACAGATGGGCGTCAATCGAGCACGAACCCTTTGACCGCGACCCGAATCCCGAAATCGCGCGGAGTCTCGAGACGCTCAAGGCCTGGCTGGCGTAGGGCACTGCGGGTAAATCCTGTCGCACGCAAAGTAGGCGTAGGGCGCGGCAAGCCGCGCCCGGAATAAATGCTGTAGGGCGTGGAATACTGATGTTTACAGCGGCCACATTCAACGCGAATTCAGTTCGTAGCCGCCTTCCCATTGTCCTCGAATGGCTGGGCGGCAACCTGCCCGACGTCCTCTCTATCCAGGAGACGAAAGTCCAGGACCCGGACTTTCCGGCCGACGCCTTCGCTTGTGCCGGGTATCACGTGGTCTACAGGGGCCAGAAGTCATACAACGGCGTGGCGATCGTCTCGCGGGTGGAGGCAGAGGATGTATCCTTCAGGATGGACGACGAGGGCCCCCCGGAAGAAGCGCGCTTTATCACGGCGAAGATCGGCCCAGTGACCGTAGTCAACACCTACGTGCCGCAGGGCACGGCGGTGGACTCGCCCAAGTTCCGGTACAAGCTCGACTGGTTCGCACGCGTCGGGCGCTTTTTCGAAAAGCATTTCACGCCGGACGTACCTCTTGTCTGGTGCGGGGATCTAAACGTCGCCCTTGGGCCTGCAGACGTCTATGATCCCAAGCGCTTCGCGGGCGGTGTCTGCTTTCACCCGGACGAGCAGGCGGCGCTCGGCCGAGTTATGGAGTGGGGCTTCGTGGACGTCTTCCGGAAGCACTGCCGGGATGAGGGGCAGTTTACGTTCTGGGATTACCGCCTGAGAGATGGTCTAAAGCGCAACCTCGGTTGGCGCCTGGACTACATCCTCGCCACGAAGCCGCTTGCCGAGAAGTCCACCTCCGCCTGGATAGACCGCGGCCCGAGAGCTTTGCCGAAACCTTCCGACCACACGTTCCTGGTCGCCGAGTTCGACATCTGATACCCCCCCCTCCGGCGCGTATGGTCGGGCGTCTGTCAGCCGCGGCATTGGTTCTTGAAAAACACGCACGGCGGCGTAGTATCAAGAGCCTCAGGAGAACCGATGCGGCTTACGGCCGCCGCGTTCGGGGAAGCCCGGTTGTGAGAGATTAGGAGCAGGTATGGCGAAAGCAGCATTACCAAAGGCGGCATCGGGCTTGCTGACGGCGGCACGGGGGCGGACGTTTGCCTGGCGGCTGGCCGCGGTTTTCGGTTTTGTGGGTCTTATCGCGGTGGGTGCGCATCTCAAGGTCGGCGGTCCCGTTCCGCTTACGCTCCAGACGTTTTTCGTGCTATTGGCGGGTGCGCTTCTGGGGCCGCTGGACGCGGCGGCCGCGGTGGGTGTCTACTTGGCGGCGGGAGCGGCGGGGGTGCCGCTTTTTGCGCAGGTTGGGTCGGCGACGGGCCTGTCGTACTTCGCGGGCTTGACGGGCGGGTATCTTGTGGGTTTTGTCGTGGCGGCGGTTGTCGTCGGCATGGTAACGACGCACACGCGCAAGACCTGGGCGCATATGGCGGCGTTTGCGTCAGGGACGCTTCTCATTCTTGTCCTGGGCGTGGCGCACTTGTGTATTGTCTTCAAGATGCCGCTGGGAGGCGCCCTTGCGGTGGGATTCGTGCCCTTTGTGGCGGGGGACGCACTAAAGGCGGCGGCCGCATTCGGCCTTTACCGCGGCCTTCGCCGGAGTTGGCAGTTTTTGAAAGGCAGGTAAGAAAGGGGAACTGAAATGGCTTCACGTTTGGTTATTACGGATGTTTACGACAATATTCCCAGCGACGCGCGGCTGGCCAGCGAGCCGTGGGGCTTTGCGGCCTTGGTCGAGGGTCCAGGCGGCGTCACGCTCTTCGATACGGGCGGCAGCGGGGAGGTGCTCCTCTCGAATATGTCGATTCTCGGTTTGGATCCCACCAAGGTCCAGCGCGTGTGTTTCTCGCACATACACGGGGATCACACCAGGGGCGTGGATGCCTTCTTAGCGGCCAATCCCAACGTAACGGTGTATGCGCCGGCCTCCTTTCCGGATGAGTTCGTAGAGAAGGTCACCAAGGCAGGGGCGAAGTACGTGGCGGTCTCGAATCCTGTCGACATTGCCGAGGGCATCAAGTCCACCGGCGAGATGGGCGTGGCGATAAAGGAGCAGTCGCTTGTGATCGAAAGCGCCAAGGGGCCGGTGCTTCTGACCGGCTGCGCGCATCCGGGGATCGTAGAGATTACCGAGCGCGCCGGCGAGATCGCAGGCGAATCGATGTACCTCGTTGTCGGGGGCTTTCACCTCGAAGATATGTCGAGGCAGCAGGTTGAGACGGTATCGAACTCGCTCAAGGGGCTGAGGGTAAAGCGGCTTGCCGCATCGCACTGCACAGGCGAGGAGCAGATTCCAGTTCTCAGGGAGCTCTGGGGGGCCGACTGGGTGAAGCTCGGCTGTGGGGCGTCGATTACGATAGAGTAGGGCCCCTGGAGCCCCGGCCGCTGCCCTGCTGAGATTGCGGGGTTTTTGACCCTTTTCCTACAGGAGGCCGGTAGGGCAGACATTCCTGTTTGCCTTTTTCCTGTAGGCCGGGACCGTGCCCCGCACGGGGCATGATGTCCCTTACAGATTATCGAATACCATAATCTTGTAGGGTGCGCCTTGGCGCACGCGGTTGATGTGGCACTGGTGACTTGTCCACCAGTGGAGGGGGCCTTCAACCGTTTTCGCAGGGACCGCCGGCGTTATTTGGAGTACTTATATGCTTCCCGAAAAGATAATCGATATGCACACGCATCCAGGGTACCCGGTCGGCGAGCTGGGGAAGATTCTGGACTATATGGACGAGCGCGGCATAGAGAAAATCGTGTCGCTTGGAGCCTCCAAGGGGCCGGAGTACAACGACCGGATACTGAAGCTGCGCGAGATGGCCCCAGAGAGAATAATCGGCGGCCCTTGTGTAGACCCACGCGATCCGGGCGCCCTCGATGAGCTCAAGCGCTGCCACGACAAAGGCTGCCGAATCCTGAAGCTCTTCCCCAATTTCGGCTTCTATCCCGACGAGGCGCAGTTTGTGCCTTTTTTCGAGGAGGTGGCCCGGATGGGCTTCGGGATACTTTCTCACTGCGGGTGGCTGGGGGCCAAGAGACTTTCATCGGTGAAATACGCGCGTCCGATGCGCTTCGAGGAACTCTTCCGGCGCTTTCCCGACACGCTTTTCATTATGGCCCATATGGGCGGCATAAGCGGCTTCATCGAGGGGATAATGTACACGACGCGCACGCCCAACGTGTACCTCGACACCACCCCCGGGCACTCGCACTGGGTCTTCAAACACGCAGGCGAGATGGTGCGCGGCATGCCGGTCGAAAGGCTGCTCTTGGGCACCGACGGCATCAGCCCCCCAAGCAAGGACTGGGACGCATCGAAGCAGTACGAACTGATAGCCTCGGAAATTGACGACCTCGGCTGGGGCGAGCATCTCGAGGACATCTACTACAACAACGCCGCCCGCGTCATCGAGAAGTACAAGCTCCTTCCGTGACTTTCGTCTACGCTGCGGCGGAGGCGCGGCGGGGGTTGCGGGCGTATTTGCGGTTCTACAATAACGAGCGGCTGCATCAGGCATTGGACTATCGTACACCAACGCAGGTGTACTCTGGTGAGGATTAGGCCGGCGCGCTGGAGGGCGGCGCGGCGTCGCGCCGGGTGGCTGGGCCGTGAGATTATGCTTATACAAGCCACTTTTTGGTCTTGATAACGGGGAGTACCTTAGATAAATTATGTGACAGTTGCATCCGCAATAGTCGCAGGAAGAAAGGCTGTCTCAATGAGCACGAGAGTTCTCTGGCAAAATATAATGAACTACGGCACCTTCGACCGTATGCCCGTCACACACTGGGCCAGCTGGCCCGAAACCACAGAGCGCTGGCACACAGAGGGCATGCCCTCCGACATCCTCGACAGGCGAGCAGAAAGAAAGTACTTCCGAGCGGCACCCGAGTACACCAGCATCGGTGTCAACCTCAAGATCTTTCCCCCTTTCGAGGAGGAAACGCTTGAAGAGACCGACGACTATCGCATCTTCCGCGACGAAAGCGGCATAGTCACGCAAGACTGGAAGCACAAAACCGGCTTCCCCCGCTTCATCGATTGGACATTCAAAACGGCCGATGACTGGCCCGAGTTCAAAAAGCGCCTCCAGCCTTGTCCCGAACGAATCCCCGACGACCTCGACAGCCAGATTGCCCACGCCGAAAGCACCGACGCGGCCATAGGGATCAAAACCGGCTCCATGATAGGCCGGCTCAGAAACTGGATGGGCCTCATCAACGTGTCATACTTCCTGTTCGATGCCCCCGACGTCTACGCCGACTTCGTCGATACCATCTCCAATCTCGTCTGCTGGGGCATCGACCAGGTGATTCCCAGGATGAAAGGCATTCCCGACATAGGCTTCGGCTGGGAGGATATCTGCGGCAAGGACGGCCCTCTCGTCAACCTCGCCGTTTTCGACAGATACACAGCCCCCGGCTACACCAAGATCCGCAACAAGCTCGAAGAATACGGCGTCAAACTCCTCGCTGTAGATTCCGATGGCTACGTCGAACCCCTCATTAGACACTGGCTTGATGCAGGCGTCAACGTTATGTTCCCCATGGAAATCGGAACCTGGAACGCCGACCCCTACGCCCTCCGCAAAACCTTCGGCAAAGAGCTTCACATCATCGGCGGTTTCAACAAGCTCGTCCTCGAAAAAACCCCCGCCGACATAGACGCCGAAATCGAGAGACTCCTCCCCCTCGCGGCCGAAGGCGGCTTCATAATGATGCCCGACCACCACATAACACCGGGCGCACCTCTTGAAAACTACAAGTACTACCTCGAAAAAGTCCGCGCCCTGCGCTTTTAGACCCTCCCCGCCCCGCTGAGAAAAAAGAGGGACGAGCTCCGTCAGGTGCCCGGCCCCTTTTCCCGTCTATCATGTACCAC
>JAGHCE010000212.1 GCA_021160625.1 Planctomycetota bacterium
ATATGCGGGGCGGCGGCGGGCATCTCGGCGGTGCTTGGGGCGCCGGTGGCGGGGGCGCTGTTTGCGGTTGAGGTCCTTTTCGCGGACAACATCAATTACCGGGATCTGTTTCCGGCGCTTCTTTCCAGCGCGACGTCGTTCCTGGTGGTCTACACGCGCCATGATTACCAGCCCTTCCTGGGCCATATCGAGCATTCGGGGTTTTTCCAGCTCGGCTACCTGCCGGCCTTAGTGGCAGTAGGGATTGCCGCCACGCTTTTCGGCATACTTTTCTGCAAGGTCTTTTCGTTCGTGAACGACCGGCTCACCAAGTACGTGCCGAGGCTGAGCCTGAGATGCTTAGTGGGTGCGGCACTGGTTGTGGGGACCGCGGCGGCGCTCGGGCCGTTCGGTAGGGCGCTGCTGGGACCTGGCATCGAGTTTATCAAGGACATCGTTGCCGGCAGGATTCCGGCTGTGCAGGGTGGTCCGGCAGGCGATATATTACCTGCCCGGATTGTGGTGATCCTCGTCTTTCTGGCGGCCGGCAAGATGTTGGCCACGTCCTTTACCATAGGCAGCGGGCTCTCGGCGGGCCTGACGTATCCGAGCATATTGGTAGGCGCAGCAGTCGGCTCGGCGGGGGCCAGGCTCGCGGGCGTCGACCCCGCCGCAAGCCCAGAGACACACTACGCCTTCGTCGCCTGCGGGGTGGCGGCCCTGCTGGCCAGCGTTATGAACATACCGCTGGCGGCGGCGATACTGGTGGCGGAGATCTTCGGTTTCAACCAGAGCGTGCCCGGCATAATCGGCAGCGTGATCGCCTATTCGTTGGCGAGACATATCGTAATATACCGATACAAGTGAAATAGCAGGAGGGGAACAAGCTCACCGCAAAGGGGAGGTGTGTGGAATGCTCGACTCGGAGCCTTTCGGCCAGAGAGCCGTCCGGCTTGGCATGGCAACGTCCGATCAGGTCCGCCAGGCGCTCGATACCCAGGAGATGCTCGGGCAGAAATCGGGCCTTCTGGGCGAAATTCTTGTTGAAATGGGATGGCTCAATCCGCAGGATTATATGAATATCGTTTTGAGCCTCGTCGAGGAAGCCGACGGGGTGTCGAGAAGCCACAGCGAACTCCAGGAGGAATTCGTCAGAACGGCCCTTGAGAGAGGCTGCATTGACGAACGGGCGGTCGAGCAGGCAACGAAAATCCAGTCCGGATACGTCCGGAAAATCCGGCTAATCGGCCAGGTTATGGTGGATATGGGTTTCCTCAACGACCAGCAGTGCGAACGGATTCTCCAGACCTATCGAGACAATGACAAAAAAACCTGACACATCCGACGTCGCCGTCATCGGCGGCGGAATGGCGGGCCTGACCGCTGCCATATACTGCCAGAGGTTCAAGCTCGCCACGAGCGTATTCGCAAAGGAACCCGGCGGCATTATCACCGAGGCGGCCGTGGTCGAAAACTGGCCGGGAGAAAAATCCGTCTCCGGCATAGACCTTATGGAAAAAGTCCGCGCGCAGGCCGAAGCCCTGGGCGCCGCCTTCATATTCGACGAGGTCACCTCCGCTAAGGGCAATCACGGGCATTTCACCCTGACGGCTTCCGGCGGCGGTGCCGTCACCGCAAGCGCGTTGGTGCTGGCTACCGGCTCCCAGCGCCGAAAGCTCGGCGTGCCTGGCGAGAAGGAATTCGCGGGGAAGGGTGTTAGCTACTGCGCAACGTGCGATGCATTCTTTTTCCGCGGCAGGACGGTAGCGGTCGTCGGCGGCTCCGACAGCGCCGCCGCTGCGGCCGTGCTCCTCTCGAACATGGCCCGGAAAGTCTACGTCATCTATCGCAGGGAACGCCTGCGCGCTGAGCCCATCCGCGTGGAAAGGCTTGAAAACACTCCGAACGTCGAGATTATCACCAACGCCACCATCGACAAAATCGTGGGCAGCGACACCGTCACGCAAGTTGCACTCACCGGCGGCGGGAATCTCCCCGTCGACGGTGTCTTCGTCGAGATCGGCTTCGACCCCTCCACGAAGATATCCAAACAGCTCGGCGTGGACCTCGACGAGTCGGGCTTCATCCGGGTTGACGAGGCCTGCCGGACGAGCGTAGCCGGTGTTTATGCCGCAGGGGACGTGACGACCGGTGCGAACAGAATGCGCCAGCTCGTGACGGCCGCCGCCGAAGGCGCCATCGCCGCCGAGAGCGCCTACGAGGACATAAAGCAGCTGACGATCCAGTACTGAGCACGGCGCATTCATTCGGGTGGACGCCGGCGTCAGCCCGGACAGGCCGCCATATGGAGACAACAAACGATGGTTGAGCCCTCTGCTCCTGCAAGGCCTTCGGCCACCCGCAAGCACCCGAAACGGCGCAGGTTCGCCATCTTCCTGGGCGTGGTGCTGGTCATCGCCGTACTTCTGGTCGTCTTCCTTCCCTACATTGTGCCGACGTCCTGGCTGGCCTCGATAACCGAGCAAAGCCTCCAGGCGGCCCTGAAGCGCCCGGTAACCCTCGGGGAGGTCTCCTGGGGATGGCTCTCGGGTATGAGAATAGAAAACGTGACGGTGAGCGAACTGGAGGACTTCGGCGGGGGAGAGTTTCTGAGCATCCCGCGCATCAGTTTCAATGTGCACCTCGTAGACCTTCTCAGGAAAAAGGTGACGGTTGAGTCGGTAACCATCGAGTCGCCGCGAATCGTCATCGTGCGCGCGGCCGACGGGACGCTCAACGTCGAGAATATCGCCCGGAAAAGGCGGGGCCCTGCTCCTATTACCGTCGCGTCCCTCTCGCCGGGGGCCGACGGCGCCCTGGAAGTGAGCGTCAGGGAAGTGCGCATCAAGGGCGGCCGCATTACCTTCAAGGACATCGCGAAGGCCTTCACGCTCGAAGCCGCCGAGGTGAACGCACACATCCTCGCTGACTTTTCAAAGCCCAGCATCACCGGCAGCGCGGACCTCTCTGCGGACCTTCTGCAGCCCGGCGGCAACGGGCGGATTGTCCTTGCGGCCGAAAACTTCCAAGTGGACAAGTGCCCCTCGCGCGCCGCTCTCGAAGCGGCATCGGCGTCAGGCACGTTGACGGTCGACGGAGTCGAGGTTGCCGACGTGATAGCCGCCGCAGCGCCGCAGTTGGGCCGGAGTCTCCTTTCGGGGCGCACTTCGATCAAGACGGCCTACGAGTTCGGGGAAGGAAAGGTACGCCTCAAGGGAGAAAACGGCGGCATAAAGAATCTCATCATCGGCCTCGGCGGCCCTGTCACAAAACCCGTCGAGATCGGCGATACCAGCCTGGCATTCGACGTGGAGGGCTCCTTCGTCGGTGTCGGCAGAGGCGTCCGCGTCCAGGACCTGCAGGTGAAAACGGCTTTTGCCGACGTATCCCTGTCAGGCGCCTTCGACGAGACTGCCGGGATTCTCAAAGCCCACGCCAAGGCAAGCGGCACTCTTGACCCTTCACAGATGCCGGCCGGGCTTGTGCGGCTTCCAGAGGGGCTCGTCGCCGAGGGACGCCTCTCGTTCGACATCGAGGCCGAGGGAGCCCCACGACCGGGCGCCTTCGCCGTAAGGGCGGATGCACGCCGGATGCACCTTACGTACGGCGGGACACTTGAAAAGAAACCCGGCACGGCGGCCGCCTTCGAAATCGCCGGGGAGGTCACCGAGGGGCCAGGCACCATCCCCGAGATTGTGACCATCGAAAAAATCACGCTGTCGCTTTCCGGCGGCACGCTTTCCGCAAGCACCTTGGTAAACACCCGCGACGGTGTCGCCCGGTGGAAGGGGCTTGTCGACCTGGAGGCAGTCAACCTTGCGGATTACGTCGCAACGGGCGAGGAGATTATCTGCACCGGGCGCGTAGAGCATTCAGGCGCTTTCTTTGTGTCGGTGCCGAAGCGAACGAGCAGCTTTGCCGTGGATACGCGCTTCGACGCGGTGGGCGTCGACATACCGTCGAGGCCAGGCAGGGAGATCGAGGTGCAAGGGGCGATATCGGTAAACGCCGAGCGCGCCCTCGCCGAGGACCTGGTCATAACCCTTGCCGGGTCGCCGCTCGTGGTGGAGGCCCTCGTCAAGAAACCGCTGGCCAGGCCGACCGGTACCGTCACTATTCGCGGCGGGCAGTGTGACGTGGACGACCTCCTGGTGCTGGGCCGTCGGCTGGCGGCGGCGCTGCCGCAAAAGGAAGCCGCCTCCACAAAGACAAAGAGCACGACAGAGCCGCAATCTCCGACGATGGCAAAGCCTGCCGTCACGCCGACAAAGCTCTTAGCGGCAAAGGCCCGCACGGCCGCCGCCGTCTACCTCGGCAACGCCGACGTCAACTTGGACCTCGTCGTCGACAAGGTCGCCGCCGAGGGCTTTCAGGGCGAGGCCCTTTCGGTGGATGCTGGGCTTGTCGGCGGCAGACTTCTCGTGAGAAACGCCGGCGTCAAGGTCTTCGGAGGAAACGTCCGGCTCACAGCGGACGCCGACCTCCTCGCGCCCGCCGTGCCGGCAAATATCTCTTTCACGGCGGCCGCAGTCGAGGCCCGCGAGCCGGTCAGGCGGCTTCTTGCCAAATTCGTGCCGGGCCTCGATTTCTCGGGGACTCTCGACCTCTCGTTTGAGACCGAGGGTCGCATTGCCGGTCCGTCCGGAGAAAGCGCTCGAAGTTTCTCGGGCAGGGGCACGCTTGACATTGCCGAAGGGGTGCTGGCGCTGACCGAGCTGCCTGCGGGGCTTTCGGCCGTCCTGCCGAAGGACCTCGACCTCCGAAAGCAGGTTTTCTCCAGGCTGCACGCGGACCTGACCCTTTCGGACGGCCTCCTCAAAAGCGAGTGCCTCATTCCGAAAAAGGATTACACGATCTTCATCGAGGCCGCGACGTCACTTGAAGGTGACTTCACGGAAACGGTCGGCATAATACCGGGCGGAAGCACTGCAAGGGTGCGCGTCGTTGCCAGCAAAAACGGCCGCTTTTCGTTCGTTTCCCCCAAGGACCTCATCGGCGACCTGGCAAAGTCGGGCATAGCCGAAATACTAAGGAAAAGACTCGCCCCCGGCGGCGAGGAACCCTCGAAGAAAAAGCAGGTTCTCGACGTCGTCGAAGACCTCATCGGGATTTTGCAAAGGCAGGAGAAAAGCAAGGACAAGTAGCCGCCTGCCGCACCGAGCCTGAAACTACCCACGCGGATACGGCCGCCGGCCGGGGTGATTATGCACTGCAAGAAATGCGCGTACAACTTAGAGGACCCCAGCGCCGCGGTCTGCCGCCGCTGTGGGCGCTACTTCCACAATAAGGCCGCGCAGATTGTCGCCGTCGCCGTCGCGGGCGTTCTCCTGGCGCTGGTTTCGCACTATCTTCTTACCGGCCGCCTCTTCGGTGGAACCCGCCTCCTCTGGACGAAAAGCGCC
>JAGHCE010000069.1 GCA_021160625.1 Planctomycetota bacterium
ATACGCGCGTTTTGCCCTTGTGGCCTCGCTTGTGGTCATCGTTGCGGGCCTGTGGGTATTCGGCTCGCGCGGCAAGGAAAACCTCGACATCGATTTCACCGGCGGTTCCGTAGCACACCTGGAGCTTACCAAGGAAATGCCCATTGACCAGGTACGCAGCCGGGTAGCCGAGGCCGGCTTCGACCATGCGAAAATCCAGGCCCTTTCCGACAGCATTACCGACGTTTCTCACGGGCAGGATGTCCAGGGTGCGGCCGAGGTGGGGCTGCTTGAGAGATCCAGGAGGTTTGCGCTGCGTGTAAAGCTCAAGAAAGGAAGTGACCTGGAAGATTTCGAAAAGGCCATCGCCGGGACATTCGCCGACGTCGCCGGGAGACGCGTAATCGACCTCGACGTCAGGCGGGCCTCGAAAATCACCGCCAGGAATGACGAGTTCTTCGGCGGAGTCCGGTTCGAGGGGCAACTGGCGGAGGCGCTCCCGGCGCGCGAGATAGCCGGACAAATAGCGGCCGCCGGCCTGCCGAAATACCAGTTGGGATTCTTCCAGGCCGACGAGGAAACCGGAGCCATCAAGAAAGCCCCGGAAAACACGCCGGCGATTTCGATCTTTCGCCTGGATGTCGCCGACGTGACGCCGGAAGCCCTGCAGGAGAAGCTCGCCGGGGCCTTTACGGTTCCGAACCCCTTTCCTGAGCAGATTTCGCAAATCGGCAGCCAAGTGGCCTCGGAGATGGCCGCAGACGCCCTGCTTGCCATCATACTCGCGATGGGCTTTATCATCATCTACATATGGCTGAGGTTCGGCCGGATAAGGTACGGTTTCGCCGCCGTTGTGGCGTTGAGCCACGATGTGCTCTTTACGGTAGGGGCACTGGCGGTGGGGGACTACCTTGGCGGCACGGGGATTGGGAAGGCGCTGCTTCTGGGCGACTTCAAGATAAACCTGCCCGTCATAGCGGCGCTGCTGACCATCGTCGGCTATTCCTTGAACGACACGATCGTCGTTTTCGACCGCATAAGGGAGAATATGCGCCTGAAGACCAAAAGCGATTGGGAAATAGTGACCGGCAGCATCAACCAGACCTTGAGCCGGACGCTTCTGACCTCGCTGACGACGCTTCTCGTCGTGGTGATAATGTACGTGGTCGGCGGCCCCGGCATCCATTCTTTCGCCTACGTGATGATCATCGGGGTGTTGGCCGGAACGTATTCTTCCATTTTCATCGCCTCGCCGATGCTGCTTCTTAAAGATGTACTGCGCGGCAAGCCGATAGCAAAAGGGGGCAAGTAATCGGGCGGGCGCCGGCGCTTTGTGGCCGCCGAGTTTCGAGGAGGGAATAGCGATGGGCAACGATCTCAAATATGGCCTCATCTTCGGTGGCGTCGTGGTGCTCATTTTCATCGGTTACCTGGCGATGAGGTCGGCCGGCGAGAGCCCCGCACCGCTCCCGGAGACGTCCGAGGTTCCTTTGGCCGACACCGATATGTTCGCGCCTCCCGAAGTTCCCGAGCCTGTTCCCGTGCGCCCCCCGCAAACAGCCGAGATAGAAATAAGCCCGTCGGATGTGCCGGCCGCCGAGGACGTGGTGGTGCCGGTCGTCCCGGGTGTTGAGCATCTCATCGAAGCACCGTTGCCGGCAATGGGCGAGCCCCTCCCGCAGCCGGCCGAGGAGTCCTTCACAGAGACCCGCGCGGGCAAGTACGTCATTTCCAGGGGTGATACCCTCCAGACGATTTCAAAGAATTTTTACGGGACAACAACCAAGTGGAAATTGATCCAGGATGCGAATCCCGACGCGATTCCGAATGCTGATGTTCTCAAGGTCGGCACCAAGATCGTCATCCCAGCAGTCCCAGGCGCCGCCCTTCGGGCCCAGCCCCCCGTAACGCCGTCGGGAACCGCGCCGCGAGAGGCCCCCGCCGGCGGGCGCATCCACAGGGTCGCCCAGGGCGATACGCTGTACTCCATAGCCAAACAGTACTACGGGGACGGCAACAAATGGAAGAAGATATACGAAGCCAACAAGGATCAACTCCCGAATGCCAACGCGCTCAAGGTCGGCCAGGAATTGACGATACCGTAGCGCAGGGCCTCCGGGAGGATTGGCTGTGAAGCGCTGGGTGCCGCTCATATTCGTAATTCTGTCGGCGGTGGTACTGCTTGTGGGGCTTTTCCTGGGCGACGTGGGCGCGGTCTGGGGAAAGGCTGCTTACGTTTGTCTTGAATGCATCGGCATCGGGTGACTATGCGGCGCGCAATACAGGTGGCGGCGGCTCTTATCTTCAACCCGTTCATCCCCAATTTCATCCGAGGCACAATCTACCAGGGCACATTGAAGCACATCTGCGTGCCCGGCCTCAATTGCTACTCCTGCCCCGCAGCCTTCGGCGCCTGTCCGATCGGCAGCCTCCAGGTTGCGCTGTCTTCGGTGAGAGGCTGGTTTTCCGGCGCGGTCGCGGCCGCAACCGCCCTGGCAAGCCTGTACGTGGCGGGGGTGATTCTCCTTGTGGGCGCGGTGGCGGGGCGCTTTGCCTGCGGGTGGCTGTGCCCCTTTGGTTTTCTCCAGGATCTTTTCTACTCGCGCGGGAGGCGCAAGATCGCCCTGCCTGGCTGGGTTCTTTACGCCAAATATGTTTTCCTGGCCGTGTTCGTAGTGGGGCTGCCGCTTTTCGTTGCCTACCCGGCGAGCCCCGCTTTCTGCAAGTGGATATGCCCGGCGGGAACGCTGGAGGCTGGAGCACCGCTGGTTCTTGTTGACAAGCTGGCCGGCCGGGGCCAGTTTGTGCTGGGTTTTCTTTTCGCCTGGAAGGTATCCGTCGCCTTTGTATTCCTTTGCGGGATGTTACTCATCTCGCGCTTTTTCTGCCGGACGGCTTGCCCGCTGGGGGCCGCATGGGGCCTTCTAAACCGCGTAAGTCTCCTGGCAATCCGGGTGGACCAAAAGGCCTGCACGAAGTGTGGCTTCTGCAGGAGCGTCTGCCCAGTGGATATCAGTATCTACGAAAATCCTGACTCGGCTGAGTGCATCAGGTGCTTGGCGTGTCTCAAGTGCCCAGAAGGGGCCGTTACGATGGGCCTGCGCGGCAGCGCGGCGCGCATCGGGGACGAGGCTCACTCGACCGATGTCGCATAGACATTCTCGTTTTCAGAATACTCTTGCCCAAGCCGCTTGTCTGTGCGATGATTAGCCGTGTAGGGTGTGCCTCGGCGTACACGGAATACTGCACGGGGCAAGACCCGCCGTGGCACATACATCGCTTGTAGGGGCGAGGCTTGCCTCGCCCGCGAAGTGACTTCCTCCGGAGGGGACGATGGCTGAAGAAAATGCGAAATCAAGGATACTGGTAGTCGATGACAATACGGCCAACGCCGAACTGCTGGAGGCGTATCTAAGAGACTCGTCCTGGGAGATTGACTTGGCCTATTCAGGGTCCGAAGCCCTTGAAAAAGTCGCCTCCTTCCTGCCGGACATCATCCTTCTCGACATAATGATGCCGGACATAAGCGGCTACGATGTCTGCCGGAAGCTAAAAACCGACATAGAAACGCGGGACATCCCCGTGATTATGGTAACAGCGCTCACAGAGCTGGAGGACGTTGAGAAGGCCGTCGAGGCAGGCACGGACGACTTCCTTTCGAAGCCCGTAAACCGCATCGAGCTGGTAACGCGCGTCCGGTCGCTGCTGCGCCTGCGACACCTCAAAAATGAGCTCGCCAGGACGCTTTCTTACCTTGACGAGCTCGAAAAAAAGCCGAATGATGGGTGAAACCGGGGAACTTGTGCAATTCTTCCGGGAGCCGGCGGCTGGCAGGACTGTCAACCCTCCCGGAAACGAAGCCGCAGCGGCGGCCGTTGCGGCGCGGTGTTTCGACAAATACCACACCCCATACAAAACATACGAAAAGACGTACCGCCGCACCAACATCGTGGGAACTCTCGCCTATCGAAAAGATGCCAACGACAACAACGCCGCAATGGCCGGCGTCACTATTGCCAGGGAGTTCGCATTCGCCGGGGGACTGCTGCCGGGGTGAGGGAAGCCGACACCTGCAAGGCAGCTGTTTGCCGAGAGGAGGAGTTTACCGGTTTTCAGGGTAGTCAGCCGGTCGACAGGGCCGGCGCGTTGCCGGGAGTGGCTTGAGGCTTCGGGGCCGTGGACCCGGAAGGGGGAGACTATGGAATCTCGAACGGGTCGGATAGCCCACCAGCTTACACAGTGGGTGGGCGGCACAATTATCCTGTTGATGCTGGGCTTCGTGGTGCTTGACCTCGGCCTTCAGACAAGGGGCTTCAGGCAGTACCATGCGAGTATTGCCTCTACTGGAGCCGAGGGCCTGAAGCAATTACTCCAGAGTCGGCCGACGATGGCCGAGACTATCGACAACTATAACAAGGCTGCCTTCTGCGAGGCATACGTCCAGAACCTGCAGCGCGGGGCGATTATCTTCGACCTCGAAGGTAGAACCATATACTCCACCCCGCTGGCCGAGTCCACCACGGCCAGTGAAACCGACGCACTCTTTGTACTGCCGCCCGGCGAGGAAACCGAGGTGTACCGCCGCAGGGTCTCGGGCACATCGGTGGTGGCCGCGGCCACGAGGTTCCGCACGAAAGATGCCCCCCCCATCGAAGGAGTGGCCGTCTACCTCGTGAACGCTACCGAGCACAGCCACGCAGCCGTCCTCCTGTGGGGGTGGCGGGCGGCACTTATGCTCATAATAATAATCGGCGTTATGGTGGCGGTGAGAATCCCCGTCAGGAAATTCGTGCTGAGGCCGATGGACGGCATCTTCGTTGCCGCCTATGCCGCCTCGAAGGACGACTACGCTGAGCTGGGGGCCTGTCCCGTCGACAACGAGTTCGTTCACCTTTACGAGATGTTCAACCGCCTGATGGGCCACCTCTCCGACACGAGGGTGTACGAGGCCACGCTCCTGGATGAAGAAGGCGGGCAGGAACCCGGCGAAGCCCGAAAGGAAGCCTGATCTGGACGCCGAACTTATCACCAAGCGCGGATGCGTAAGCGCCGTGGGTGACTCTGCGGTGGAAATCCAACTGTGTGGCCCGGAGGGCGCCTGTGCCGAATGCGGGATGTGTGAAGGTGCCGGCAAACGGGATAGACGTATCACCGTAAGGCGCTCGGCAAATCTTGAGTTCGGCCGGATGGTCAAGGTCACGTTCCCCTACAGGTCCGTCTGGACACCGGTGTTTTTCGTCTTCATACTGCCACTTATGCTGTTCTTTGCCTTCCTGGCGGCGGCGTCTGGTGTCGTGAGCGCGGCCAGGGTCGACGACACGCTTGGCACCGCCGTCGTCGGCATTTCGGCCCTGGTCGGGCTGACTGTGGGGCTTTGGATTTCGTTTGCATACGAGAGGCGTTTCCGGCAGCGGATATTCGAAGAGACCATCGTGGACGTCGACAACGACGCCTGCCCTGCCTGATTTTGATTGCGCGTGCCTCTGACAAACATATCATCTGCCACAGGAAAGGCGCGTGTGGTCATAATGGCTTTGCAGAAAAGGTGTTCCGTAAATGTCCGAACAGTTCTTCATTGAAGGCGAGAGCATAGGTTCGTTTCTCGAAGCGGCAGCCGCAGCGCGGCCTGCCCCCGGTGGTGGAGCGGTTGCGGCGCTGGCAGCGGCCCTTGCGGTCTCGATGGCCGAGATGGCGCTAAACTTCACCGTCGGCCGCAAGAAATTCGCCGCCGTTCAGGACCAGGCGCAGGTGCTCCTCGACGAGATTACAGGAGCACGCAAGCGACTTGAAGCGCTTGTCGAAGCGGATGCCGAAGCCTATGCAGGTGTTGCCGCGGCCTTGAAGATGCCGCGCGCCACACCCGATGAAAAGGCCCAGCGTTCCCGGGCCCTCAACCTGGCTATGCGCGGTGCGCTTCGACCGCCGATGGAGATGCTCGCCGCTATGCGGGAGGTCGCCAGGCTTCTCGGCGAGGTGTTGGAAATCGGCAACCCGAACCTTTCCGGCGACACGGCGGTTGCTGCGGCGATCCTTCCGGGAGCCGCACGCGCAGCGGCGCTTAACGTCTGGCAGAACATTTCCGCCTTCGAAGAGCCCGGCAAACGCGATTTGGCTCAAGAAGTGGCCACCTCACTGGCCGAAATAAAAGAGAACTGTGCCGCCGTCTACAGCAAGGTCGAGGAAAGACTGTGCCCGAGATCACAAACAGACCCTACATCGGCGTGAACTTCGACTGCTGCGGTGTCTACCATCGCATATATATCAACAAAGACCGCACCGCCTACGTGGGCTGGTGCCCGAAGTGTGCCCGCAAGGTCGAGGTGAAGATCGGCTCCGGCGGTACAGATTCGCGTTTTTTTAAGGCATCCTGAGGAGCAACACGTGGAGTGGGAACTTGCATCGCCAGGCGGGTCCTGCAGCGAGTGCGGCAGGTCTTTCGACGACCGCCAGGACTACTGGAGCGCCATATTCCCGGCAGAGGACGGCTTCTCGCGCAGGGATTACTGCGCGGACTGCTGGCGGGGGCCCGTCGACGGGATGTTTTCCTTCTGGCGGACGCAATGCCGGCGTGAACCGGCGCCGCCGAAGCGCTTCGTCAACAACGAGGTAATCCTGGAGTTTTTTGAGAGGCTCTGCGAGGGCGCCGACCCGTCCAGGGCCAAGCTCCGCTTCATTATGGCGGTCTTGCTGCTTCGCAAGAGGCTGCTCAAGGAGAAGTCACGCCGACGGGACGAAAAGGGCGTGTTCTGGGTTGTGGAATGCCCGGCGCTTGGGAAGTCCTTCGAGGTGCGTGACGAGGGGCTCACCGAAGAGGAGGTCGCAGACGTCCTCCATGAAATCGGCTCAGTGCTGAATGTCCGTGTGGACGAAACCCACGAGACAGACGCCGCCGGTGAGGCGAACCTGGTTTGAAATCCTTGTGACGCTTTCACCGCATCGGCATATTCGGTTGAGTCTTGCGCCCCTTGACACTGCGGGAGGATGCCGACAGGGCAGGGGGTTGCTGCGGCTTTATCTCGACGGGGGTGTTCTGGCGCTGGCTGTTTAGCCATTCATCGTAGAGAATGTCCTTGAGGGCCTGGCGCTTCCTGGTGATGATGAACCTTGTCACCCTGGCGGAAAGGCTGCTTCTCAAGTCCCAGAATATCTCGGGGACAACGCTTACGCGGCGCTTCGCCAGCGCCTTGTCCATCAGTTTCTCATCCACAAGAACCGATATCGCCACACGGCGACTCTCACCAGGCTTGAGCAGGGCCTTTTCCTCCGTAATCGCGTCGGAGAGGACAGCAACGTCCCTTTCATAGATGGGTACGCCGTCAACGTCGGCTGCCACATTGCGGGACCCCTTGGCAGTCGCCTCGCGGATCAGGGTTATGTAGGCCGGCCACATCGGCAGGATCAGGTTGCGCGACCTTACGAAGCGGTCGTAGAAATCCTCGAAATCGGCGTTGGTCAGCTCGCGGAGAACGTCCAGAACACCGATGGGCGATGTGCCCTGAGCGCGTTTGTCGTAGAGCGCCCTGATGAGGCTTTCTATGGTGTCGGCTCCATCGGTCGCCGTCCGAATTTCAAAGTCGAGCCTCATCGCCAGTATGGGAGCTTTGGCGTTCCGGAGGAAATCTCTCGCCTCGGCGCTCGCAGAGTCGGCAGCCGTGAAGGGTATGTCCAGGGTTGAGCTGAACTGTGTGGCCTCGCTCGCGTAGTCGGTGTAGAGCGATGAGTAAAACAGGTTTTCCTTAGTCCTGCCAAGTGTCACCAGTGCGCGCCCCTCGGCATATCGAAACAGCGCGGGATAAAACCACCAGTCCTCCCTGGAGAGCTCTACCCCGAACGGCTCCTCGGCAAAGTACGCAGCCGTCAGGAACCTGGCATACTTACGCCAGTAGTCTGAAGCCCAGCTCTTCTTGAGGCCGCCCGCCAACGTGAGAGCAATCCCGTCCGACCACGCCCCTGCCGATACCGGCAGCCTATCCGGTGCAAGCGGCAGACAGACAACGTTGTACTCCCTGCCGGTCTCAAATCCGAGAAGTTCATAGGTCTCTGCGTAGATATTCTGAACCCCTTCGGCCAGCATCTTTCTGTGCTCTTCGGGATAGGCGTCAAGCGCATATACGTTGAGCGTGTTGGTTCCGAAGCCCTTTGAGATTTTCCGGAAATTGCCGAAGCACAAAAGGCTGCGCTGCAACTGGAGCTTCAGCGGCGCAAAGGAAGTGTCCGCCGCGTAGACACCCTTCGACTTCGGCCACGCGATTACCGGTCGCCAATCCTGCGGTCCCAAAAATGAGAATCGCGCTTCCCGAATTGTGTGCTCTTCGTCCGGCAGCAGGAACACAAGCGATCCGTCGAGGGCCGCATACTCTGCGCAGATAAGCCCCACGTGCCCGTAGGAACCAACAGTGCCGGGAAAAACCGTGTAGGTGACCTCTATTTCCGGCTTGCCGTCGGTCGTCACATAGTACCCGCCCTCGACCTTGGCGACGGTCAGCACCTCGCCGGAGGCGTCTGCGGCCCGTACGTCGTCAAACCAGCGTCGCGCGCCGCTTGGGCAAACAAGCATCAAGCCCTTGCCCGAAAGCCCCGAAACGGTGACGCTGACATATCCTGTACGTGTCTGGGGGGCATCGATCCTAAGCGTGTAGCCGAGGCTCAGATCGTCAGCTGCGGCCGTTGAGCAAAAACCCGCAAACAGCAAGAGCCCGGCCGCCGCAACAAGACACAAACCCTTCATAAAATGCTCCTCACCAGGAACAAAGAACAATTGTGACCGATGCACAGCAATTATATCCCTTTACCCGTGCCCCTCAATCCGAAATCAGCAATTCGAAGAAACTTGCTCACCGACCACCGACCTTCCGCGCACCCTGCACAACTGCGGGCGCAATAAATTGCGCCCCTACGGATGGCTATGTGGCACTGGTGGCTTGCCCACCAGTGGAGGGCTTCGGCCCCTTCCTGCTATGAAGGCCACGGACGATGTTCGTGGCGATCATCGGACCTTGCGCGGCGCGCTTTCCGGAGATTAGTCCCCGACTTCGAACGGACCGACAGACGGGGGTGTGGCCTTGCGGCGCGGTTTCGGCTTGAGGTCGGCAGGTATGCCGCGCTGCGGCTCGAACTGTGGCACAAGGTCGATAATGCGCCCCTTGGGAAGCGG
>JAGHCE010000135.1 GCA_021160625.1 Planctomycetota bacterium
AGAATTCCCACGAACGCGACGCGAACCCCGCCCTTTTCAATCACGACAAAGGGCTCAAACACGTATTCGTCCGTCTCTGGGTCGGTCAGCGAAGCCGAGACGAATGGAAACGAAGCCTCCGAGACATACCGGGCCAGCCTTTCCCTGCCGAGTGCCTGGTCGATAATGCCGACATTGGCGATCTCGACCCCCGTTTGCTCCATTCCCTTGAGAACGTACTTGGAGAGGACCTTTTTGTACGCTGTTGTGTCCAGTTTGCGGCCCGCCACAAAACCTCCCACATCCACGACGAACGTCGTCGGCGAAGCGGCCTGCTTGATGACTGTGCCCCGGCGGGCGAATCCCCCCAGCCAGCGTCCGCCGTGAGTCTCTTCAAGGCGGACGAGATAGCCCCGTGTACGGCCCGTGTAAACGAAGCGAAGCGGCACGCCGGGGTTTCTTGTGAGGAGGAACACGGCTGCTGCGCCGCCGGCCGCCACGGCCGCGATGACGACAAAGAAGGCAATCTTTTTCATAACGGTAATATCCTGCCGAAGCAAGGCCGTATTACGAAGGCGCAATCAGCGCCGCTATCCGATATATGGCACGAACCCGCTCGATGATTGAAAAGCTCAGGGCTTTCCACTGGAGAAACCACCCTCTCGCGGGTTCTTTTACAGGCTTACCCGTCGCTGACTATAGCCTCGGTGCCGGTCCCCGTCAAGACCTGAACGTCGGCACCCGTCGCCAATATTTTGCAATCGGGCCTCGTGCAAATACAATTTCAGGGCCGCACCAGGTATGTTTTGGGATGTTGCCGATGAGCCGAACTCTACTTATGACCGAAGATTGCAGACGGTTTTTGCAGGACGCCGGGGTGGAGACGCTTCGGGAACTTGCCCGGCTGTCCTCGGTGGTGACGGTGGCCTCAAGCCGTTCGACCAGGACCGTGCGCGTCGAGGCCGGCGGGCGCGCCCTGTATGTGAAGGACTACCAGTACGCGACTTGGAAAAGGCGTTTCAGGATTTTCTTCAGGGGAGGGCTTTTCGGGAGGTCCCGCGCTCGCAGGGAATGGGATGCGCTGGCCGTCCTCTCCCGGATCGGCGTCGAGGGCCCCGAGGCGGCGGCCCTGGTGGAAAACCGCCGGGCGGGCTTTTTGACCGGGGCGATCGTGGCGACCTTCGAGGTCGAGGGAACCGAAACCCTCGACGACGTCCTCGCCCGTGAGGGCTTCCTGACGGGCACGCGATTTGTGCCGCCGGCGCGCGCCCTTGGCAGGTGGGTAAGAAAAATGCACGAGGCGGGCTACTTCGACGGGAACCTCCACTTTCGCAACATCCTTACCAGGAAAAGCGACCCCGTTCGTTTTTACAAGATAGACTCGCCGAGGGGTCGCTGCGCCCGAATGCCCTTTGTCAGGGAGATATTGAGAACGCGCGACCTGGCCACCCTGGCGCTCGAAGGGCGCGGCTGGGTTTCCCCGAAGCTCTGCCTGGCTTTCCTGAAGGCCTATTCAGACGAGCCGTGGGAGGGCGGCCGGCGCATCCTTGCAGAGCGGGTCCTGGCGGCCTCCTTCGCCCTCGAACGGGAGTATCCCAGGAGGGCGCCCTCGTGCACGGGGCCCGGCCGTGATGGTCTGCCCGCAGATACCGCCTCCAGGCGGCCGTCCTCAGGGTGTCTTCAGGGTCACCCGGCGAAAAGGGGCCTCCTCGGCCGCATTCGGCCGGCAGGCGCGCTCGTGAGGGAGCGCCTTGATATACGCCGCGAGTACGCCGGGATTCTCGAAGACGCCGGCCTGGCAGATTTCGACGGCGTCTGGGCCTTTTGCGAAGGCAGGGAGGTCACCCGTCATCGCGACCGCAGCGTCGTCGAAATCGAGCTGACCCGTGCGGGCAGAACCCGCAGGTTTTATTTGAAGCGTCTTTCCAGGGTGCACATCAAGCACCTTATCGAGGAGGCGCTCGCCTTCGAGTGGCCTCTTTCCAAGTGTCGCAGGGAATGGGAATCGGCCGAGGCGCTTTCCGGCGCCGGCGTGTCCGCCGCGCCGATGGCGGCAATGGGCGAAAGGAGGCTGGGGCCCTTTCCGCTTGAGAGCTTCCTCGTCGTGGAGGCTGCTTACGGGGCAGAGACGCTGGACGTCTTCTTAGCGGGGCCTGCCGCGCCGAGGACTCACCGCAAAAGGACCGCCTTCATTGCCGCGCTTTCGCACTCTCTCGCCCGGATGCACTCTGCGGGGCTCTTTCACCGGGACCTTTATGCCAAGCATATATTTGTTAGACGCGAGGGGGGGAAATCTGTTATAAATATCATCGACCTGCAGAGGATGCACCGTGGCGGCGGTAGGCGGCACCTTGTCGCAGACTTGGCGGCCCTCAACGTAACGCTGCCGTGGAGGGTGGTCTCCGCAGCGGACCGGTTGAGATTTCTGCACAAATATGTGAGGGCGCGGTGGGGGGATGCCCCCGGCGGCTTCACGAGGCGCCTGGCGCGGGACATCCTGAAGCGCTGTGCGCACATCGCCGGTCGCAAGAAGTTCCGCAGCATAGAATGGCGCCGGGCGGAGGGGAAATGAAAACAGCCGTGATCATAGAGCACTTCAACCCCGCAAGGGGCGGAGCCGAAACCTATACTGCCGCCCTCGTGGCTTACCTGGCGGGCAAGGGCCACGAGGTGACGCTGGTTACCGAGGACTGGTCGGCCATACCGGCCGGCGTCACGCCGGTGCGCGTTCCGGTCAAGGGCATCACCGCCGCCAGGAGATACCTTTCCTTCAGTACCCAGGCTTCGCAGCTGGTTGCGGTGGCGGACTATGATATTGTTCACTCGATGGCGCCGGTCCTGTGGGCAAACGTCTTTCATCCGCACGGAGGCGTAACGCACGCCTCGCTCGAACGCTCCCTGGCCTCGAGCCCCACAACGGTCAGCCGCGGCCTGAGGAAGGCGGCCCGCTGGCTCAATACGAAAAAGGACATACTCCTCGAACTCGAAAGCATCATCTACACCGGCCAGACTCCTCCCCGTTTCGTGGCCGTCTCCGAGATGGTGGCATCGGATATGAAACGCTTTTACGGCGTGGATGTGTCCCGTATAGACGTAGTCTACAACGGCGTCGACACGGCCAGGTTCCGCCCGGAGAACCGCGCCTCCCTCAGGCAGGGTCTGCGGGCCGAACTGGGTATCGGCGAAGACGAGGTGGTGGTGCTGCTGGTTGCGCACAACTATCGCCTCAAGGGTGTGGAGATATTCATCAAGGTACTCGCAGAGCTCGCCGAGAGCCCCCGGAAGACAGTTCGCGGCCTCATCGTCGGCGCGAAAAGCGGCACGCACGGTATCTACCCGCAGCTTGCCCGGAAGATGGGGCTTGGCGACAGCATCCTCTTCCACGACGCGGCCGGCGACATCGAGCGCTTCTACGCGGCTGCCGACATTTACCTGCACCCGACCTTCTACGACCCGATGAGCCTTGTCGCGCTGGAGGCGCTTGCGTCGGGACTGCCCGTGGTAACGACGCGCCTCAACGGCTGTTCGGAAATAATGACCGAGGGCGTCGAGGGTTTCATCGTCGACGATCCGCGCGACGTGGCCGGCATAGTCGAAGGCGTCGGGATGCTGCTTGACCCCTCGCGCCGTGATGATGCGGGCCGGGCTGCGCGGGCTCTGGCACAGAAGTTCCCCCTCGAGCGCAACTTCGAAGGGATACTGGAGGTCTACGGCAAGGCCGCCGGTGAGGGACCCCCGCCCGACGTGCTGATAAAGAGGGGCACGTAGCTTTGGATTCGCGCACTTTTACGCTCTACGGCTTAGCCGTCATCCAGGCATACCTGCTGGGGGCGATTCCGTTCGGCTTCCTCCTTGCGAAGTTTCTCAAGGGTATTGACGTCCGAACGGAAGGCTCCGGCAACATAGGCGCCACGAATGTCGGCCGGGTTGCAGGGGCGCGGCTGGGGATACTGGCATTCCTTTTGGACCTAGCCAAGGGCACGCTTTCGGCGACGCTTGTGCCTTTTGCCTTTTTCGTCATCGCACGGGGAAGCTACCAGGCCGGCGGCGCCGTCGACGTGCTGCGGGGGATATTCGCGGCGAAGGGCTTTACCGATTTGAGGATTCTTTGCGGCCTGGGGGCCGTCGCCGGTCACGTGTGGACCATTTTCCTCGGCTTCAAGGGCGGCAAGGGCGTGGCCACGTCGCTGGGGGTGATGCTGGGCCTTGCGCCCTGGCCGACGCTGGTGGCGCTTTTTGCCTGGGCGGTGGTGACAAGCATCTCCGGCTACGTCTCCCTTGGAAGCATTACCTCCGCCGCAATTTTGCCCGCGGCTTTCGTCGCCTTTTCCTGGGGAGGCCTGCGGAGTGAATGGCACCTTCTGGTTCTTGTAACAGTAGTTGCCGTGATCGTCATCCTGCGCCACCGGGGCAACATAAAACGCCTCCTGGCCGGCACCGAAAGCCGGTTCAACTTCCGCCGCAGGAGGCGCCCCCGCCCTCGAACATAGCCCCGCAGCCCTTGCGGCGGGATATCGGGAGAGCCCCCGGCATACGCTGCGCCGACCAGGTGCCGCTTCCAAACCAGACTTGCCGGGTGGCTTGGCTGACATCTTCACAGAACTTGGGTACTATGAAGTGCCTTCATCTCGGTGCGAGCTTGAATCCCTCAGCTGATGTCAGCCACATTCAGCCAACCGCGGTCGAAGGTAAATGTCCGGGCTTTACCCGCCGGATCTTGAATGCGTACGATTCTTGCCTCATCTGGAGACTCAGCGTGTTCAACCACATAGAGCCAATACGCCTCTTTGTGCTCCCGCGCGTATTCGAACTGAGTATGCGAGAGTCCCACAGGTCGGTCGTTAAGACTGCCGGTCATCGCTTTCACTTCGACCCAGCGGACAATCTGGCCGTCTTCCTCCTTGAAAAGGTCGTAGCCCGGATTGTTTGCAGGCGTGCGATACAACTGTGGTTCATTCTTCAGGATAAACTGAATCGCTTTCTCCTCCACCGCCATTCTGGCCTGTTGATCCAATCCGTCGAGGTCTTGCTCTTTGTCGTCCGGATGTACGGCGACATAGGATATGAACACTCTGGGCTTCTTGGGGCCCTCGAAAGGGAATAGTCTGAGCGCAGCCTCAGATACGGAATGGCCCCGCAAGCCTCGAGCATCTCGCGGATGTCCTCGCCCTTGAGACAGGCATAAGAATCATCCACGAGCAGGACACCAGACACGCTCGAGAACAGATTCTTTAGCCGCTCAGTGGCGAGGTAGCCATCGCCTGGCTTGGCCCATATCTTAGCGCCGCCGCAGTCCACGGCCTTGATGAAACAGGAATTACCAAGGGCCTTGACCAACTTCTCGTGCTGGATCTCCGAGTCGGTGCCAAAGGCACTCAGAATGCGGCTAATGTCTGCCTCGTAGTCCGCGTCGGCCACATCAACAGATTCGGTACCATACTTGGGTAGCACATTCCTGACGACGTCATCGACCAGGTCAGGTTCAGTGAGGCCGAGCGACTGGAGAAATTTCATGGCCTCGTCGCTTGCGCACACGGCCGCGCGGACGGTTGGAAAAGCTGTCTCGATCGGTCCCGGCAGAAATGCCAGCGGTTGGTCATTCGAACGGGCAGTGACATGCGTACCGTCCTTAAGAAGGCGAATCAGCGCCAGGTCTTCCAAACGATCTCGCAGCGCTGACTGACCATTCAGGAACTCGTACAGGTTGAGAATCCACTCGTCGGACTGAGCCTTGAGGAACTCCTCGTCAAGATTGTAGAGAATCATCTCCGGCGGTCGACCAGCGATTGGTATTGCAGTGACAGGCCATACGAAGTTATCTATGGCAAAGTCCTCGGCATTGGAATGGATTTCAGGGCGATCCGTAAAAGGCGTATACCGACTTGAAACCAATGCCAAATCGACCGATGTCGGTCAGGTCCTTCGTGGCTTCTGCAATACCGCAGATGCCGCGCACATCTGCTTCGGTAAAAGGAATCCCGAAGTGAGACACGCTTAGGTCCGTCCCTGACAGAGCAAAGGTCACCGCTCGCGGTCCATTCCAGCCAACTCGGCGGGCAAGAGCGTCTTCCGCGTTCTGAAGCAACTCGTAGATGAAATGTGTACGAGTGCCGTAGCGATTCGCCAACAACATAGGCCCAATGCGACCAATGTCAGTGCCGTAGCGCTTTTTGTTCTCGGTGTTGTGCCGCTGGGGGCAAAGATTACAATGCCGTGTCTCCGGAAGGGGTCTGGAAAGGGGACTGCAAGTGCGAAGACTGACGCTCCTTTACATTGCGGTCTTCCTGATGATGTTCGGCCTGACGGGACAGATGGCCGGCGTGCCGCTTCTGGCCAAAAGGGAATTCGGCGCCTCCGTGTGGCAATTGGCGGTGTTGGGGATTACAGGGGCGCTGGTGTACACGCTTACCTGTCTGGCGACCGGC
>JAGHCE010000231.1 GCA_021160625.1 Planctomycetota bacterium
ACGTTGTGCTTCTCCATATACTCGGACATATCTATCTGGACCAGCGCATCCTCCTCGCCGAACATAAACTTCGCCAGCGCCCTGGCCAGGAGCGTTTTCCCGACGCCCGTCGGCCCGATGAACACAAACGATCCTACCGGGCGGTTGGGGTCCTTGAGGCCCGAGCGGCTACGCCGGACGGCCTTGGCGATGGCGCTTATGGCCTCGTTCTGGCTCACAACCATCTTGTGAATCTCATCCTCCATCGAGAGGAGGCGTTCGGCTTCCCTGGACTCAAGTCGCGTCAGCGGGATACCCGTCATACGGCTGACGATTTCCGCCACGACTTCCTCGTTGACCTCGCCGTTTGTCTCGTCGGCGGACTCCCTCCAGCGCTTGAGCCGCTCCTCCACATCCTGCTTGCCCTTGGCGGCATCGTCGCGCAGCTTCGCCGCCCGCTCGAAATCCTGTGCGGCGACGGCGGCGTCCTTCTCGACGTTGAGCTCACCGATGCGGGTCTCGAGGTCTTTTAGCTCCGGAGGCTTCGTCATAGCGTTCAGGCGTACCGAGGCTCCCGCCTCGTCGATGACGTCAATGGCCTTGTCCGGCAGGAAGCGCCCGGAGATGTAACGCGACGAAAGCTCCACGGCCGCATCGACGGCCTCATCGGTTATCTTGACGCGGTGGTGCGCCTCGTAGCGGTCGCGCAGGCCTTTCAAGATGGCCACGGCCTCCTTCTTGGAGGGAGGGTCGACCATAATCGTCTGGAAGCGCCTCTCGAGCGCGCCGTCCTTCTCGATGTACTTGCGGTACTCGTCGAGGGTCGTCGCGCCGATGCACTGTATCTCGCCGCGCGAGAGGGCGGGCTTCAGGACGTTGGAAGCGTCAATTGCGCCCTCGGCGCCGCCCGCACCGACCAGCGTGTGAAGCTCATCGATGAAGAGGATAATGTCTTCGGCGCGGCGCACCTCGTTCATAACGGCCTTTATGCGTTCCTCAAACTGCCCTCGGTACTTCGTGCCCGCCACCATAAGCGCCAGGTCCAGCACCACGATTCGACGGTCGCGAAGGACCTCCGGGACGTTCGAGTTGACGATCCGCTGGGCAAGGCCTTCGACGATGGCTGTCTTGCCCACGCCGGCTTCGCCCAGAAGAACGGGGTTGTTCTTGGTGCGCCTGGCCAGCACCTCCATCACCCTGCGAATCTCGTTTTCGCGGCCGATGACCGGGTCGAGCTTCGACTCACGGGCCAGCTCGGTCAGGTCGCGGCCAAAGGAATCCAGCGCCGGTGTCTTGGAGCGGCTCTCCTTTTCGCCGGCTTCGGCGGCGGGCCCCGCTTCGGACGCCTCCTGGCCGAAGTCGTGGCCGAGAAGCCGCAACACTTCCTCGCGCACGTCGTCGAGCTTGAGGCCCTGCTCTATAAGCACCTGTGCGGCGACGCCTCCGCTCTCGCGCAGGAGCCCCAGAAGCAGATGCTCGGTTCCGACGTAGTTGTGCCCCAAAGCGCGGGCCTCCTCGAAGGCAAGCTCGATTACCTTCTTCGCGCGCGGCGTGAAGGGAAGGCGGCCCATCGTGACCATCTCGTGGCCGCTGGGGACCTTCTTCTCGATCTCCATCCGCACGCGCTTCAGGTCGACGCCGAGGTTGCGAAGGACGTTGGCCGCGACGCCGGAACCTTCCTTTATCAGCCCCAGCAGGATGTGCTCAGTCCCTATGGACTCGTGGTTGAAGCGCTGGGCTTCCTGGTTTGCCAGGCCCATTACCCGCCTGGCCCTGTCTGTGAATCTTTCAAACATCGAAAACTCTCCGGGGAGATTAATCGCCTTCCATCATCATATAACTATTATACAACCAATGCCGGCTCTATCAAGCCGACCCTCAGAGCTTCTCAATAGCGTTCCGGATTTCCCAGTCCCACTTACCCTTTTCGTCAAAATCCCTGCATTTTCTGAAAAGCCTCTTTGCCCGCCGGCTCCTGCCGCCGCCTGCGGCCGCCTGGGCCCTGAGGAACAGGCAGTCCACATCCGGCGCCCCCGCCCAAAGCAAACCCTTCAAAATCCGCTCGCATTCGGCGTCGTCCCCACGCGCAAACGCCTCAAGCGCCTCCCGGTAGAGGGCCCGGCGCTCCGACGGCCCGACACGCGAGTCCCTCCAGAGGAAAAGGGCCGCAACAAGGGCGTTTGCCGCCGAGATGCCCACAGCACCCCAGACAAGCGCCGGCATCACGTAACCGCGCAACCCCTCAGGACTTACGATCCGAAGCACCACGTACGCCTCGACGAGCGCCACCCACAGCGCCAGCACCGCCGCGCCCAGGAGGTATCCCTTACGCAGTACCGCCGCGCCTCCAGGTACTGTAACAGCAAATATCGCCTTGATTATCCGCATCCTTGAATTATCCGTATTTTAAACCCGTTACACGGATTTTTCGAATCCGCTACACGGATTTTTCGAATCCGTTACACGGATTTTTCGAATCCGTTACACGGATTTCAGCCCCCTTCGCCTTCGCTTGGACCTTTGCAGAAAAACCCCGCTATGTACACCGGCACACACAGCGCCACCAGCAGCACCCCCTCGGCAAGAATAATGGAGCTCATGCGGGCCCTCGCAATGAGATAAAACGACGTAAAAAACGTCCCGAAAATGCTCCCCAGGGAGGAAATTGCGTAGAACCCGCCC